>JAQVID010000331.1:0-3335 GCA_028695865.1 Thermoguttaceae bacterium
CATACACGCCCGCGACAACCTGCTTCGAATCGGACACCGCTTGAACCGAGGCAATATTGTTCCGAATAATCGTCCGATCAATTCGATTCTCGGCGGTCGAATCGTTATAAACCGCTCCACCGCGAACATTTGCGCTCAATTGTATTACACTTACGGATACCGTATTCTCCATGTTCACCGTGACGTGATTGGATGAAAGCTCGCAGTCAGTAATCGACAAAACAGACGAACCCGTATTGGAAACCGCGGCACCGAACACAAAGCACGAAGCCTGGGTCGAACGCGCGGTCATGGTATTCTCTTCCAACATTGAGCCCACAAGCGTCAGTGACGCCGGATACGATTCCGAATTGGCCGCGTTTCCTGTCGATACGATTCCCGCACCGTACAGATAGGCTGCCTTCGTGCTCGAAATATTGATTGCGTTGTCGCTTATGATACTGTTTTGGACCGTTAGTTGTGAGTCACGAGCGTAAATGCCCGCGCCTTGCGCACTGGCCGAATCTGTCCCACTTCCGGAACTTTCCAGTACATTTCCTGTAACAACACAATTGTTCAATGTCAAAGCAGTTCGCAGCACCTCAATTCCGCCACCGCCGTGAACATTACCATCGTGATCAATCTTCAAAGCGCCGCCGGTCACGACGAGATTGGAAATCGCGTTGGTCTGCTGTGTTCCATTGGACACCGTATTAAAGAAATAAAAGACCTTGTTCGTTTTATTACCATTTATCGTAATCGCCGGGGAAGTATCTTCCCCTTCTCCGATAAGACCAGTTATCGTCAACGATTTCGTAATCAAAAGCGAGGTGGTCTTGGTCGAAAGATTATTGAGTGCCGAAAGCGTAATCGTGCCACCGCGAAGATTTTCAGCAAATGTAATATTACTCGACGTTCCGTAGTTTCCACAGTATGAAATTGCTTCACGCAACGAGATCAAACCGTCAGAAGAATCGACGATATCCAGCAGAGTCGTCACAATGTTCCCTTTGGAATAATCGTCGCTTGACGCGGTTCCCGTTGTGCTTTTTGAGAACACCGCCGATGGTTGCGAGTCGGAATAGAATTGCCCATCCCCCAATGCAGCCGCGCGAAAATACCAGGTCGTGCCCGCCTTGAGACCATAAAGACTGTGCGTCCCTGCCTGACTGAACGTATAAGCGGAAGCCTTCGAAAAGTCACTCTGATCCGTTGAAAACCAAACAGTATAGCCGGAAGCGTTTGCGACTGTCGTTAACGATATTGTTACCGAATGATCACTACAGACATCCGCGGTAAGTTGCGGGACAGCAAGTTGGGTTTTTGCCGTTTCCGTCGTAATGGACTTTGTCGCGGACCACTCGGAATCGCGGTAATCAACACCATTTCCCACACACTTCACACGGAAATAATACAACGTGCCCGGATCAAGACCATTCACGGAATAAATACCCTGGTCCGTCTGCTCATAGGTAAAACTGCACGAAACGGTTTCATCCGCGGCAAAGGCGGCCGTCTTCGAATACTCAAGTGTATACGTTGCCGCGTTGACGATTTGACTGATCTGACACGCAACCGTAGCCGAAGTCGTTAGCGTCGTCGTCGAAAGCGAAATGGTCGTTCGGGCCAGTTGCGGCTTGTGCGCAAGCGGAGTATTGGGCGAAAGCCAATAAAAGGTCTCCAACCAGCCATAGGAACCAGCAGACTTGTACGACTTGAAATAATATCCGCTGTTCGTATCGTCCCACAGAATATCGCAACTGCACAATACGTTCGGAGCACTCGTTCCGGCATATTTATTATTGTCCGAATCAGCAATAATACAAGCACAATAATAATCGGTCGTCCCCGCAGCGTATGCCTTGTCGTACACATATCCCCAAAGCGTTATCGCGTGACCACCATAACGCGTCGTCAATGTTTCTCCTGGACCTTCTGAAAACCAACCGACCGAAAGACCTATCGCGTCGTCCGCGCGGAGCCTCTCCACCATGTTGGCAAACTTCATTCCTCCGGTGACCGACATGCTCCCGCCCAAGCTGCCGTAGCTCACATCCTGATACAAGCCGCCACCGTCAATACCATAACCACCGTTAAAAAACCAGTCGTTCGCCGTACCAATATTCCCGCCCATATTCGGCCAGTAAGTTTTGAAGTAATCAAGTACGGAATCTTCACTTGAAAACGCCGGTGTCATGCTGCTGTTTGCCCAGCCGGAATACCAAAGCATGTTCGAAGCCGTCGCCGCCCAGCATAAATCACCATCGAGAACCGCGTTAGATTTTTCGGCATCGATAAAATAACCAGACGTTTCGCCAATAACCGAAAGCGGGTCCGTCGAGCCATACCCTCCACCCAGCGACGTTGAAATCCGGTCAACCCCCGACGAATCCAAACCGGTAACATAAGCCCATTTCGTTTCAGTCGGATTATTATCCGTTCTTGTCAATTGGAATTCGACACTGTAATAACCGGTCGAGCCCGATTGCGTGGCAGTCGCCGCACTGAACAAACCGCTCCCGGCCTCCGTACTCTCCTCAACGGAGCACGAAACTTGACTGTCCCGGACAAACAGCATGCATGACGTCGAAAGACTGGCTTGCGCGTCGCTTGCCAAAAACTCAAAATCCGAGTCCGTTGCCGTACCTTGCAAGGTCAACTTCATCGCGCCCAACTGAACATCACCGGCAACCACGTTCACCAGCGTCGCGCGACCGGACAGTTCCAAAAGCGTGTCCCCCCAGCCGACAATGGTCAGCGTCCCGAACCGGGCAGCGTCATAATCAATGGTAAGCGTATCATCCCCTAAATCAATCGAAGAGGTACAAGACAAAGTTCGAACCACAATCAAGTCGTCCCCTTGAGTACTCGTCGCCGAAGAAACCGCTTCAAGCAACGCTTCCCGCGAAAGCTCTTCCAGATCGACAACCTGTACCTGTTGCCAATCTGCGGCCAAATCGAACCCTGAATACAGTTCCCGAATCTGATTGTATTCCGCCAACGAAACAGCCAACAGTTCCCGCTGTTCCAGCGGTTCCATTCGAAGAAGACGCCCTGCATGACTTCCCGCAAAATTGGCTCGACGTTCGCTCTTTTCACGGCGGCCATTCCCGATACTCCAAACGGTACGGTTTTGAGTCTTTTTCTCCATAAATGCAAATCCTTTTATGCCGGGTTTATTTGATTCTTTGCGTCGCGAGGTCTGACCTCACCCCCCACCGTTTTCAAAGGTACCCAGGGAGTGAATCTCCTAAAACTGAAGCATCAGCAGTATAATGTAATACTCTCTTTTGGAGTCGCAGCCGCCGCCACAAGACGTCTTTTTCTGGTCTCTATAATATCCTACCAAAATGCCA
>JAQVID010000331.1:3345-4869 GCA_028695865.1 Thermoguttaceae bacterium
TGCCAGACAAAATACAAGAACATTTCCTTGCAAAAATCAGAAATAATATGATTGATCCCAAACACAACAACCGTCCGCGTCTTACCGCAATGAATCATGTTTACCATAACAGCGCAGTTGACACACATTCTTACTCTTTGCTATAGCGCACATCAATCATATAAAGCCCGTGCGGAGGAGCCGTTGGCCCGGCCAAAGAACGATCACCACATTCCAAAATATCCTTCATCGCGGCAGGATGATCAAATCCCTTGTGACGCTGACCAAATAAGTAAAGCGTTCCCGCAATGGCCCGAACCATATTATATAAAAACCCATCCGCTTCAACTTCAATTGCGATTACGCCAGGGACAGGAAACGGGTTTGCCCGGTCAACAGTCTCTTCAGGCACCGCGTTTTGGCCGACATATCCCCGTCCCGACTGCCGCGGCGCAAGCCACGCATGACCCACATCAAGCCGCTCGACAACCAAGTCAAAAACGGTTCGAACGGTCGAAAGTCGCGGTGAACCGGTCGTCTGAAACGCCTTAAAATCATGCTCTCCCACAAGAAAAACCGCGGCCGCCTGCATGCGGTCCAACTCCAAAGGACGATTGGAAATCCAGACCAAATCCCGAAAAAAGGGAAAAGCAGGCCGAGAGTCCGACATGAGATATCGATACCGCTTCCGCTCCACGTTTTTGAGAGGATGAAAGGATTCGGCAACAGCACTCGCCCGCCAAACGCGAATATCGGGGGGAAGCGTCGCGTTCAATGCCCGGGTCAAAATTTCCGGACTCAAACGCGTTTCGCTCGAAAACGCCGCAACCTGATACAAGGCATGCACGCCCGCGTCGGTCCGACCGCTTCCGGACACATGCGGCCGCGTACCGGTTATTTGCTCCAGGGCCAATTCAAGTTCCTCTTGTACCGTTCGTACTCCGGGCTGACCGGCCTGTATCTGCCAGCCGGAATAAGCCGTTCCCCGATAACATATTTCAAGCTTGAAACGTCTCATATTACGCCGGCACAAGGATTTCGGTATGACGACCAGAACACATTACGCGAAAGGATCGTCGTCTTTCTTCGACTTTTTCGGTTCCGCTTTTTTAGGGTCCGCACCAGGAGCGGGTTTCGCCGCAGGGGCGGGTTCGGCCGCGGGCTTCGCGGCAGGAGCGGCAGCAGGTTTCGCGGCGTCAGGCTTGGTACCAGGCTTGGCGGTTGGGGCTTTTCCATCGGGAGCCGCTTCGCTCTCACCAAACATGTCGACATCGGCTTCACCGGGTTTCTTTTCGGGCATCACAGCGGAAACACCACCGAAAAGCGGAACAAAGGTCGACGCGTTATCCAAAAGATTCTGCGAATCAAGTACCAGAGCAACCTGACTCCCTTTCGCTACCGGATGAAGCGAAGCAAACAAAACATCCAGCATGGGACCAAACGGATTCTTTTCAAATTTGTCCTTGAGAAGATCAAGCGTCTTGACCTGTTCGTCAAGCTTGGTATTGACACTTGTCTTGAGCCCATCCAACATGCCGGAAACCA
>JAQVID010000332.1 GCA_028695865.1 Thermoguttaceae bacterium
GATAAAATACTATGTCGAGCGATCAGTATTTTTGAATCGAAAGACCTGTCAGGAGAATCATTAGGAGTCGATTTATACGACCTTCGCGCGAAAACTACGACATTGTTATGGGGCCAGGAAGACCTGCACGCAGGGGCAACTTCTTCTTTGCCTCCGTTTTCACGCATACTGGAAGACCGTCGCAAAGCATTTGAAAACTCATTGGCTGCGGATGATTATACCGAAAAGAGTAATATGGTCATTGAGTTGATTCAGGAGTTAAAGCAGGCCAGGGAATATGACGAAATTTATGATGTGGTGAACAAGATACGATTTCAAAGATTTTATGATCGCCTGAAATTGGCAAGCACTGATTTATTGGCCACATTGCCGGCAGATATTGCGGCTCCACTCAACAGGCAGCGGCAAGAGCTTTACGCGGATTGTACGCGACTGGAGCGGGAATTGGTTCGGACATTGCAATCGGATCGTGACCAGAAAGATTATCTGAATACTTATTTGCGAAAAGAAGCACTTTTACACGAAAAGCGAAAAGAAATTCTCGCATTAAACAGGAAGATAGAAGACTTGAGTCCAATTTGGCGGAAAATCAAAGGGAAAAGAGATTCGGAACGTTCATATCAAGAGATCAAGTTGGCGTTAACACAAACAGAAACGATCGTATTACAATATTTGATCAACGAAAAAGGGGCACTGAGTCGAATGACGGAGGAAATAACCCCTTGTCATTTTCTGTTGGCATACGGACATGGACTTAAGCACCCGATTTTGTATTCATTGAAAATAGACGAGAAAACGGCAAAACGGATAAATGAATTGGTTCCGGAAGCGGATTCCGCGGAGGGATATCTCTCAACCGATCTTTTGAATCGACTTCTGCAAAATCGTTCGAAAACAGGTCTCCTTGATCGCATTTTCGCAAAAGATGACTCGGACGCCACGATTGAATTGTCGCACATCTTGTGGAAGATTCTGGTTCCTTCGGTGGCCTTGAGAAAAAAGTTGACAGACGGATTGTCTTTCCGACATGTTTTGATTATGCCAGATGGTCCTTTGACAAAGCTCTCATTTGAAGCTTTGGTTACAGACCCGGACGATCGGGACCAGTGTTACTTTCTGGATAACGGTCCCAAAATTTCTTATACATTCTCTCCGGCAGGACTTGGTACGGCCCGGAAGAGCAAGGCAGAAAAATATCATTCCCTTTTGACCCTTGGAAATGCCAATTATGAGCAGTTTATGAGATTTTTTGATTCCTCTGCTTCTCCTGCCAAAAAAAAGGATTCCTCATTCCATGTATTTGATCCGCGTATTTTGGCGGGAATGGGGAAGTTTAAAGCGCTTCACTATTCCAAAGCCGAGGTCGAAAGTATCGCCCAGCTGGGACGCGAACGAAACTTGCAGGTGACTTCCATTTTGGGAAACGATGCAACGGAACAACGCTTTCGATCAAGCTGTGCCGGGAAAAGTATTATTCATTTGGCCTGTCACGGTTTTACAGATTCTCGCTGGGAGAACGTTTTTGGCGGGCTCCTTTTGACCCCTGTCGATGAAAATAATGAAAAGAACGATGGTTTTTTGGCAGCGAACGAGATTACAAATATGGATTTGCGGGAAACGCAACTGGCTATATTGAGTGCCTGCGAAACCAATTTGGGAGAATTTAGTCATGAAGAAGGAGTCATGTCCATGAGTAGAGCCTTCATGATCGCCGGATGTCGCAATGTTTTGACTTCAAACTGGTCTGTTGATGATGAAGCGACCATGACACTGGTTTATCATTTTTTGGACCGCGTGTTGGGTGCGGCGGAAGACAATGAATGCGACTTGGCCGACGCGCTGCGAAACGCCAAGCTTTTCCTAAGGAAATTCTCTGACTTGCGTGAATTGAAAAAGCCGTTTTATTGGGCTCCTTTTGTCCTTTGGGGATATGATTGAGTATTACTTGCACAAACGTGAAGAATATGTAGTGTAAAGCATGACGCATGATGGGCGACTTCCCGCTTTTCAATGCATTGAAGACGCGGTGTGTTAATTATTTGCGATAGAATAATCGAGTTGTTTTTTGGTTGCTTTTATGACTTTTATGAAATGAACCTGAAGACAACGGTTTGATTGATCAAGGAAGATGTTTTAAAAAAGAAGAGCAATTGCATAAAGAGGAATGTTATGACCCCCAAAATGACACGACTGTTTTTTCTCGTTCTCTGTCTGTTCTTGACGGTAAGTCTCTGTTTAACGATATGTTCCCATTTGCTCGCAAATGAAAACAGCGCGAATAAAACCGGCTTGAAGGATACTTTGACCCCGGACGCGGAGAACCCGGTTTCCGTTCAGTTAAACGTTCTGTTTGTCAGTATTGAAAACTATGAGCTGGCCCCGTTGCAATATGTGTCCAATGATATCGAAAAGTTCAGTGCTCTTTTACAAACGCATTATGGATGCAAATCCAGGGCGGTTGTCGATTATCCCCGTTCCATGAAAAGAAATGACAAGCCTGAATTTTATCGGGACGCTGTTCAAAAAGAGATAAAAAATTGGGGAAATTCGCTCTCACGATCAGAAATCGGGATACTTTATCTTGCCGGTCATGGTATTACGGATTCGAAAGGAAAACTCTGTGTGCCCATGGTCAATTTTAATGGTGCCAATTATGACGATGCAACAATTCCTCTGGATTGGATTCGGAGCGTTCTGAATCATACGGATGCGAAATGCAAATTGATACTTCTCGACACGTGTTTTTCCGGCAACAGCAAGGGGAACTTGGATACCCGAATTTGTAAGCCCGCTCAAATGGTCAAAGCGTTCGACGGTCTTTCAAAAACGGCAACGCTGGCCAGCAGTACAGATCAGCAAAAAAGCTGGATATGGGCAAGAATGAAGCATTCCCTCTTTACCTTTTGGCTGATAGAGGCTTTTCGTGGTAATGCCGATCTTGATAATGATTGTATGATTACCATTGATGAACTTTATCGTTATGTTGAAGAGAATGTTTCCTGGATTTCGCAAAAAAGTCAAGAGATGCAGGAGCAAACGCCAACTCTCCTTAATGGTGATTTAGTCAAGCAGGCTTTTATCATTCCCATTCCGCAAGTCGGAATCACCGAACAGATCGCGAACATTGCGTCCCAAATTGATTTGACCATGTCTCTTTCAGAATTTCATAATATTGTCATTCCCGAATTTGTCACTTCCGAACAAGATGATTCGATCAACCCGGAATATGGGACGCTTCCCAAATACATTGCTTCCCTGTTGATTCGGGCACTCAATCAGAATAATCGTAAACCTTATACCGTTTATAACGAGAATGTTATTCGGGACTGTCTCAAGCAGCATCATATCAGACCGGCTGACCTGGGAACGCTCAAAACGTCCGATTTAAAGCTTGGTGGAAAAAAAGTCGAAGTAATAGCGCGTGGTCGTTTGAATATGTTTCACGCAAACGCAATGACGATATCCGTGGAACTTATCAATACAACCACACAGGAAACGGTTGCCTGCTTCACGGGAAGTACCCTGCTCACGTCAGCCGAAATGGGCATGGCCGGAGCAAGCTTTGTTGTGGAAGGTCATCGGCCGCAAATTCAAAAAGACCGTTCGAGAATTAAATACCGAAAGATTCAAGAGCTGAACATGTATGTTCCGCAAGAGAGGATCGAAGATTTGCGGAATGTCAATCAGCAAAAGGAGCAAAAGCATCCTCTTGCGAACAGTGAAAAGAATTTTTGGAACGTTCAAATCAAGGTACGACCGAAAGGGAGTAACGGACCGTTTGTCGAACGCAAAGGAGCCGTAATAGACAATGATTATTATGTTCCGCTGGATAAAGAAGAGGAATATGCCATTTACCTCACCAACAAAGGTGAAAGTGATTTATGGGCCAAGGTCCTTGTTGATGGACGTAATACACTCTCGCAACCCATGACCAGAGTCGCGAAAGACCTGGAAGTCGTTGAGGCGGCCAACGGGAAAAACGTGATCGCTCCCCGCGTTACGCTTGACGAGGCGGCTGCTTGGATGATTTACGGTACCGGTCGGGACGAAGACGGAAATAAAAGGACAAATTCGGGCCAAAAAAGCCTGCCCCATCAATACGCGATTTTTGGTTTTTATGATACCGATTCCCGGCAAAACAGCAAGTTGTATCCATTTGTTTTGACCGATGCGGACGAAGCACTTGAAAATCGGGATCAATATGCGGACCAGACAGGTTTGATCACTGTTGCTTTTTGCCAAGCGGTTCCTTTGCAAGAGGTCCGCGGGGTACATCAGGACCTTGGAACCCGATACGGAACAGGAAGAGATGTTGAACTGAAAACGGATCAATCAGAAACCCGGCCAGGCGATATCGTAGCCGTTTGCAATATCAGGTATATTTCCAGAGATTTATTTCGCAAACTGACACAGTAGACTTCCCTTCATCATGAATTGCCCTGACTTTGCTGTTCGGACAGTAAACATTTATTACAATAAAAAGGGGCCGTTTACAGCGATTCCTCTCCACAGCGGAACTTGATAAAGGACGGCATGAATAACATATGTACCGCATCAAGTTCACGTAACACAGGCAAGCCAAACGCGGTGAAGGTCGGTGTATTATTGCCGCGAAAGAGGAAAAGCAGAGCGATTCCGGGCAATCAGTCCCATTTCAAACGCCAGGCGTCGAAAACAGGACCATCGACACAAACGCGTCGGTAGTCCCAGGTTTTATCGCTTACCAGATATTCAATAGCACAGCCATAACAGATACCCAGTCCGCAACTCATTGCCGACTCAAGCGATACCCAACAGCGAAGATTCTTTTTTTCGGCAACATGCCAAACAGCTTTGAGCATGGGCGTCGGTCCGCAGGCCATG
>JAQVID010000333.1 GCA_028695865.1 Thermoguttaceae bacterium
GGTTGGGATTTTTGGGAAATCGGCCTTGGGGTCAAAATTGCGGCGCATTCCCATGCCGGCTTTGTTGGGCGGCATGGACCTCGGTTGGGGGATGACGAAAATTCATCAAGCCCGTATATGGAGCGAGTGAAACGAGCGCAATTAGGGAATGAGCGGTTCGAAGGTGTCCCAATTTTCCGTAATTCCGGTCATGCGAGACCGGAATTACGGGATTGTTTTTTTGGGGGATCGCATAGCAGGGGTACGGCCTGACGGCCGAACCCCTGCCTACCATACGGGAACCCCTACGGGGTTGGGATTTTTGGAAATCGGCCTTGGCGTCAAATTTGCTGCACATTCCCATGCGGGCTTTGTTGGTCGTCATGGACCTCGATTTGGGGGATGATGAAAATTCATCAAGCCCGTATATGGAGCGAGTGAAACGAGCGCAATTAGGGAGCGAGCAGTTCGAAGGTGTCCCAATTTTCCGTAATTCCGGTCATGCGAGACCGGAATTACGGGATTGTTTTTTTGGGGGAACGCATAGCAGGGGTACGGCCTGACGGCCGAACCGGGTGCCTACCATACGGGAACCCCTACGGGGTTGCTACGCCGCAATACGCGGAGTGAAAGGCAGTGTTGCGCAGTGGTGCCGCCCCCTCCCGGGATCGCCTACATGTAAAGGTAAAGCCCAAGTTTTCGATTGTCCAAACCGGGGGGCTCTTTTCGAAGCGTAATGGTCGAACCGGGAGCAAGCTCCCGCGTTGCCCTTATTTAACGCACACAAAAGCGGCGGCAAGCCGCCGCACTCCAAAATGTCCGCTTGCGCGGTTGGGATTTTTGGAAATCGGCCTTGGCGTCAAAATTGCGGCACATTCCCATTACGGGCTTGTCTATCTTACCAAAACGAGCAAATAAATCATACAAATGATAAGTGTGCAGCGAAAATTCCTGACAATTCCCATTGCTTTTTCTGTTCATCTGTGTTAATATAATAAATTGGGTGGTTAGACAGTGGTTGCTTTTGACTTTCCGTATTATTTTTGATACGCAATTACCCGCTGTCGCTTCATAGATTTTGTATGAACAAACTTATTTTTGCAACAAAAGGAGCCTGGCGATGAAACATGTATTTGTTAAACTAAAGAAGGGGAGCAATAAACGCTCCTTGGGTGTTATTTGCAAGCCCCGTGCTTTTACTCTTGTTGAACTTTTGGTCGTGATTGCGATCATCGGGATATTGATTGCCTTACTGCTTCCGGCGGTACAGGCTGCCCGGGAAGCGGCCCGCCGCATGCAGTGCACGAATAATCTTAAACAGCTTGGAATTGGCCTTCATAATTATCATGATTCGTGCCAGTCGTTTCCGCCGAACCGCTTGGGAAAAGGAAGTTCACTCTGGGATAAGTGCAGTTTCGGTTTTCACATTGCACTGCTTCCTTATTGTGAGCAACAGGCCCGCTTCGATCTGTTCAAACAGCTTCCCAGTAGCACGACTGGTGACTGGCCCAATGTGGCCGGTAATATTGGCACCGCGGGAAGTGGTTCAATTTCTTACATGGGCTGCCCTTCGGACGCGTCCGCAAATGAGCCGTCTTATCTGTCGCAACAATCAATTACATGCAGTTACGCTTCGTGTCACGGCGATTCGTTTCGAGTCGGATTCACGACCAAGAATAGCCGAGGATTCTTCGGCGGCGGTTGGGGAATCTATACAGGGACGAATGCCTCTTATACCCCGGACGGTTTTAACTGCCGAAATTTCTCTGATATACTCGACGGAACTTCCAATACAATCGCGATTGGCGAAACTGTCGTTACGCCTCGCTCCCAGTATCCCGCGGTCAAGGGAGGGGTTATGTATTCAATTGGTTCAGCAACGACACCGACAACTTGTGCATCGTATCGTGAAACAAGTGATTCAAAAATGATTTATCTTGCTTCCGGTAAAAGTCTGATGTCAGGTAACGCCCGGGGCTACGCGTTTTACTGTGGGTACCCCATGACCACCGGTTTCCAGACGATTCTTCCGCCGAATTCGCCGAATTGCAGTTACGGCTCAGCTGCGTGCGATGGAGGCTTGTTTGCCGCACAAAGTTTTCACAGTGGCGGAGTGAATGTTGTTTTTGCCGATGGCAGTGTCAAGTTCATCTCTGAAACGATCGAATGTGGTAATCAATCGACCAACTATTTCTCGGCGGACCCGTTGGGTGAATCCGGTTTTGGTGTTTGGGGTGCTCTGGGCTCCATTAACGGCGGTGAAAGCAAGAGCATGTAATTGCCCTCGGTGTGAATGATAAAACCGTTTTGGAAACTCATAACCGTTATAGAATCTTGCTAAAGGGTTAATGGGATTGTTCGCATCGTGCGGCCGGAACGTCCCCGTTTTCCGAAGGTAAACGGGGAGTGAATCACCAAAAAATGAAGAATCGGTAGCGAAAAGGGTTAATGGGATTGTTCGCATCGTGCGGCCGGAACGTCCCCGTTTTCCGAAGGTAAACGGGGAGTGAATCACCAAAAAATGAAGAATCGGTAGCGAAAAGGGTTAATGGGTACAAAATTGCTTTCCGCAGCGGAACCACGCAAGCAGTGAGGTGGTTCCGGAAGGGTATTGAACTACAGCATTATAATCTTTGCGTTCCGGACAGACAGAACATTTCCTGTGTCGTCGAGCAGTTCGGCGTTTAATTGATAAGTACCCGGGGAAAGCTTTTTCTCGTATTGAATACGGGCCTTAAACTGCTTTTCGCAAGCCTTGTATTCACGTTGCCAAACCGTTTTTCCGGCGGAATTCGCAAGAGAAATCTTCATGCGGTTTGTTTTGGTCTTTTTGCCCATGAGATTGATTTTGAAGGCAAAACTGTCGGCGGAGCCCGGAACCATTGCCGGAACGTCCATAGCGGAAATGAACTGTTTTTTGAACGAGATAAAGCAAATATCGTCGAAGATGAAACGAAGCTTATCGCCCTGAGCGTATGACGATTCTGAAATTCCGAGACGAATTCCGGAGAAGGTCGCAACATCAAGCGAAATACCGTCATACAAGTTATTGTCAAGCTCTGCGGCGCACTCATACCAGACATTATCGATACCGGTTCCCCGATATCCGGTCGCCAATTGCCCCGCCGCTTCCTGCTTGTATTGTACATTGCAGTAGAAATCGGCTGCTCGCGGCTTACCGTCTTGTGGTCGGTTTGATTCCAACTTATAGCGGTAAAAGAAGAGATCGTAATCACCCAGGAGCATTTTATCACGTGCCCAGCACTGCATGGCAGGCCAACCCGCGGGATATTTTCCTTTGCCGCCGGTACCATCGTTGAGCAAATCGACGTCAACAGCCAGGACAAGCGAAGTATCATTTTTCGCGCCGGGGACACGAGAGCGAACCTCGATTGCGGCTTCGGTTTCGGCAGCTCGCCACCCCAGGTTTTCGACCTTGGGATAGATGAGCGATTTGTATTCGACGTTGCCTTTAGCCTGTTCGCGGCGATAGAAGTCAATAGCTTGAGGGCGATCATGTTTTACCTCGCGAGGCTCGATCATAACCGACGGGGCGACTTGCGTTGACGTTTCAGGAAACTGCCGCAATTGTTCAATTGCTTTGGCCATGGCGTAACGGCGCCCGTCGAATTCTTCGGAAGCCCAAAGGTTACCGGCAAGATATTTGACCTGAACTTCAATTGAGTCCCAGGTATCCTGAAGGAGTTTACGTCCGGCGTCCAGGGAACGAGTCACGGCCGGATCAGACGATTTTTCACGGCGTGTTATGGCGTCTTGAAGCGTATAGATATAATTGAGATCATTGATTCCTTCGCGGAAATTTTCCCAATAGATCGTCGTAATGATTTCAGCGGTATCGGGATGAATAATATTTCCGCCGCCGCTTCCTTTGGTCTCGTAGAAATGTTTCGGATCGGGCTTGCGCCATATCCATGGGAGAAGCATATTGAACCCACTCCGCCAATAGCCGTAACCATAGGTCATGCGACCGCCCTTGTTCATAATGATCGGGTCTTTTCGTTCATAGGAATTATGATTCGGATAGCACCAGTATCCGGCTTTTTTGTGTGTAGCCGTCTCCTGGAAAACCGGCAAATAGGCCTGAGTCGCGAAAAAGTCAATAACGGGATCAATCTTTGGATATCCCTGATTTTCCGGCTCCATGGTGGTATAAGTCGTCATACCTCCTTTTTTGAGCGCGCCGTAGACACCGTAAGTGAACTTAATCGAATTATCGTTTCCGGCGACTTCGTCCAAAGGACCAAAGACGATTTGAGGATATTTCTTTTCTTTGCAAACCCGCATAAAATCGGCGGCAATGGCCGTGACCTGATCATAATACTCTTGGGGCGGAAGCTTGTGGACGACCACATGCCCACCGATTCCGCGACCGGTCATTTTTTCTGCCAGACTGATGACAGACCAACCGATCATGGGAATCGGACCGTGCATACCGTTTTTCTTCATGAGCTGAAAAAAGCGGTCGGCGTTTTCGACTTCAAGCGTCATTTTACCGTTTTCCGTTCGTCCGTTTAAATACCAGACAGGCGGGACCGTGAATCCGTATTTGGCCATGGTCGCAAAGTCGTTTTCAAGGACCTTATCGGCCCAGGCAGCGTCTTTGAGTTTATTTTCAACCCAGACATGACGCGAAGGGGGATAGTAATAAGCACTGAAGTTTTTGGCCGGGTCACGTTTGAGGGCAAACGGAAAAACCTCATAAGCAACAGGCAAAGCAACGGCCTTGTCGAAAGCATTGTGCGAGATGAGAAGATTGCCCTGGTACAAACCGGCGGGCGTTCCCTTTGGGGCGCGAATTGTTACACAAAAACGCTGCGGCTGCGACTTAACGGCGTCACTGGTCGTCACGTTTTG
>JAQVID010000334.1 GCA_028695865.1 Thermoguttaceae bacterium
TTCGCCACGGTCAATTTTGATATCGAACTTTTTTTCGAGATTGAAAACAATATCAAGCAGGTCGATTGATTCGGCTCCCAAATCATCGACAAGGGTAGCCTCCGGGGTAACTTCTTCGGGTTCCGCAGCAAGTGCTTCGACTAATACCGAGGTAACCCCTTCCATAATTTCTTCTTGAGTCGCCATGAAAAAACAATCCTTTTCTAATGTAATTTTAAATAGTAAACGCTGTTCAACAATTTATATAGGTCCCTGTTACCGAACTGGATCAGCTGAATTCGTCTGCTGTCGATTCGATTGTTTCCCGGGTTATATATTCCTTTTATTTGTTATTCGTTTGTATGATAGTCGTCCCAAATAATAGCAAGTTCATCTTTTAAATTGGATATGATCTTGCCGTCAAAACATTGCAATTTCGGGTTAAAGTCAACCAAATTATATCGTCGCATGGTCAGTTGGGCTCGTATTCGTGAATTACCTTCGATACTCCCTTCGCTTTTCAGAACGACGAGATCGTCTGTCTGGCTGATAATTCTGGTCGTAATACTCAGGGTTTGTCCGGGACGAAGGAACTGACCGAATTTCACGTTCCGAACTTCCTTGAGCAAAACCATACTGTGCGCAAAATCTTCACTGATCCGAATCAACCACGATGAAGCCTGGGCCATCGCTTCGATCATCAGGACCCCAGGCATGACCGGGAATTTCGGAAAATGATCACGCAAATACTCTTCGCCCATCGCAAGCGATTTCGTACCGCTAAGCATGACGTTTGGTTCAACACATACTACTTTGTCTATCAGTGAAAATTTCATCGAAGTTTGCTATTCATCTTTATAACTGATTGGCCCGACCTCTTGCGAAAACGCTCACAATTACCCCCATTATACCGATTTTTTTTCCCAATGCAAGTCCAATATGCGACCTGCAAATCGTTGCGGGGCACCAATTACACAGCATGAGATCAGGTAATCATTCAAGGTCTTATCTAATCTGTGCATACAATCCGTGTTGTGCAAATTTACTCTTTTGACTTTTCCGTTTGTTTCCTGTCTAAAGTATTCTTATCTATCGCCTTTTCCGGGGACCGGTTTTCAGGTTTTTTTGTCTGAGTTGCTTCTTTTTCTGTAATTTTCCGGTCCGGATGTACCAATTGCGTCAACCATTTGGCACGCAGGTGATTTCCATACGCGGAAGGGCCTTTATCGCTACGATAAATACCAATTGCCTTATCGACGGCCTCCGGACCGCCAGCCTTGTCGATTCGCGCCAAAAGGTAAATAGTACCGCTTTTCCAAAGTCCGTTCATTTCCGTTATCAGGGTCATGTCACTCAAATGGGAAACGGCCGTGTCGTCATTGCCTGCCGCTAAAGAAACCAGGGCCAAATAGAACCTTGCGGCAACCTTGATATACACTTTCGTCATGATTACCTGTTGGGCATTGCTGACATATTCCTGCCCGAGAGCTTGTAATTGTTCCTGTGTAAGAGGTTTGTTTTCTTTTGCGTATTCCTGGGCAAGTTGACCCAAATATATATTGACGTCTTCATTGAGGTGACTTGACGTTTCCTTGAGAATACGGTCGGAGACCCGCCCTTGCTGAAGCCAATGGGCAGCGCCGTTTTCACCGGTGAAGTTCCCTTTAAAATAAAGAACTTTTCCGCTCCAAAGCGGAGAGTTCAACGCGGCGGCGTCGCGAAGCGGGGATTTTTTCTTCGGCGAGGCATCCTGTTGCATTTCCGATTTCGCCTGCGTTCCCTTGGTTTCCAGTGAACTTCCTTCTTTCATCGTGAAAACATAGGGTTGGGTCAATGACGCTGTTTCAAACGGGAACAATATCTGTTCCACGATTGGCCCCAATTCATTCCATGCAGGCTTGACCTGAGCAACTTGGGCCAGTGACGCGATTTTTTGTTTTTGAGCCGCTAAAGGTTGGGACAAGACCGTATAGACTTGGCCGCTGAATTCCCGTTCCATAATTGCCATGCGCTTGGCCAAAAGGAACGGATTGGTCGGAACCATCGCAACAACCTGTTTGAGTTGCTCTGCCGTCAGTGGGAATTTTTCTTTTTCCGAAAGGTCAAGATTTCGTAAAATGGAATCATCTGCTGCCGCCTGAACCAGCGTGGCGATTTTGTCGAATTGAAGTCCTTTATTGAACTTCAGACCATTTTTCGCCGGGATGGCCATACCCAGGCCGGGCAGGAAAAGAAAAATGTCGTCGTTAATTCGGACACCGACAAGAACCGGAAAATCGGCGGGCGCGTCTTTGACCGGTTGGATGAGAAAGCTGTCCAAACGAACCTGACGCAATAATTCCATGAAGACGGTTGCGCGTTCCATGACCGAGCCTTGTGAAAGGAGCATGGTCTGCCAGGGTGTTTGGCTGATTGATCCGGCGGGGCCGGGAACGGGACCCATTTCGATGAGAATGTTTTTAACCGTCCAATCGAAGAGGTTTTGGGCAATGTCCAAATCGTTTTGTTTGGATCCTTTGGCCCAATTGGCGACGTTACGGAGCCAAACGCACTGTTTGAAGTAGTCGGAATCAGCCCGGTGGAAGACTTGAGCGTCTGTCTTGAACGCGTCGGCAACATCGTCAAAACCCCGGGCAAGGCTATCGAACTGATACCAGACTGGAAGCTTGTATTTTTCCACCACGGCGCGGAACATGTCAACCCGGTTTCCGAACTGATATTCCTTACTGCTTTTGAGTTTTTGACCGAAGTCGACAGCAATTTTTTCGAGATTGCCAAAAACACCGGTCGGAATTTCTTTGCCAAGTTCACGGCAGGACGCGGCGATTTTATCGAAGCATTCGATCAATTTATTGCCGTCTTCTTCCTGGGCACTCTTGGCTTTGTCATTGAATTTGTGGGCCAAATCGCGCGCTTCGGCGAAAAGAGTGGAGAGTGTATGGAATTGCTCTTCCAGCCGTTTCATTTCCGAATCCGCGACAAAACCTTTGGTTTCCGGCCGCTTCTGCAACCACGAATTCAGACGGGCAACCGCGCCTCGAAGAAATTCAGGGTCCGGATGTTTTTCCAATTCTTCCGCCGCGATGACCACTTGAGAGATCAAGTTGCGATTCTGATCCTCTTGCTCTTTTAGAGTCGCCTGCTGCCCGGCCCCATGTTCCATTTCGGAATGGTTGCAACCGGCAAACGGGACAAGAACGATAAACAGCAGGAAAAGTGTAATCATCCGCACCGGTGTTATCCGCACCAGTGTATGTGTAAAACCGGACTTGACGCAAGATTCAAGAGGTTTATTCATCGCAAACGGTCCTTTCGGTTCTATTAAAACATTATTGGTCCATGACTTCCGATTCCCGGGTCGTCGCCAGTTTGGTCGCGGATTCCTCGTATTGCTTCGTAAAGTCCTGAATCTGCGATTTGGCGCTGTCTCGTTCGTCTTCGGAAATCTGTTTTTCTTTTTCCAGTGAGTCAATCTGCTTATTACCATCCTGTCGAACGCGGCGAATCGCGACTTTACACGCTTCGCAAATATCACGAATACGCTTGACCATTCGCTGGCGAACTTCCGTTGACAATGGGGGTATGTTCAGTCGGATATTCTTGCCGTCGTTATTGGGGGCATAACCCAAATCGGAGTTGACAATTCCTTTTTCGATGTCTTTTAATGTGGAGGCATCGTGCGGTCGGATAAGAATTTGCGTCGATTCCGGGCAGGCGATCGTCGCCAGTTGCTTGAGTGTCATTTCCGTTCCATACGCAATAATTTTGACCGATTCGACCAAACCGGGATTGGCTCGACCGGTGCGAATACCGGTCAATTCCTTCTTCAAATGCACAATGGCCTTTTCCATCCGGTCTTCTACGTCGAGCAGTACATCATCAGTGGGCATTTATTTTACTCCTGAGTTTATCATGTGTTTATAGCGGTTTTACTTGAATTTTTGTGTTGTACGGTTTGAATTCCTCCCGCCGTTTTCCAATGGTAAACGGTGGGAGGAATCGCCGAAATTTGTTGTCCGGGTTGTATAAATATCATTCGTGGACGGCATCATTCGTGGACGGTGCGGTCGCTCATCTCAAGCCGACACCCAATCAGTCATGGACCAGGGTTCCGACCTTTTCTCCCCGGGCTGCCCGAAGGAGAAGTCCTTCTTTACGGAAATTGAAGACCATAACCGGCATGTGATGTTCCGCACACTTGGCTATCGCTTCCGAATCCA
Organism: Thermoguttaceae bacterium; assembly: GCA_028695865.1. Taxonomy (GTDB): domain Bacteria; phylum Planctomycetota; class Planctomycetia; order Pirellulales; family Thermoguttaceae; genus JAUNBG01. The sequence continues at coordinate 4,200 of JAQVID010000334.1, forward strand.
TAATTCGAAGATTCTGACGCTTGACATCGTCATAAGTCAACGAACTGTACAGGACGGCCTTATCATTCGTGACAGGATCGTCACTGTAAATTCCGTCCACCTTGGTTGCTTTGAGCAGAATGTCCGCGTCAAGCTCCAAGGCCCGCTGTGCCGCGGCCGTATCGGTCGTTACGAATGGACTTCCGGTTCCTCCGGCGATGATAACCACTCGCTTCTTTTCCAGGTGGCGCGCCGCTCGACGCCGAATGTATGGTTCCGCGACCGTGTCTATCGGAACCGCCGTCATGAGCCGCGTGGGCTGCCCTTGCGCTTCAATCGCGTCTTGCAACGCAAGACCATTGATTACCGTTGCCAACATGCCCATATAATGCGCCGTCGATTCCTGAATCGTCGAATTGGCCGCCTTGAACTGGGCACCGCGGAGAATATTGCCTCCGCCCATAACAACAACGACCTCAATTCCTTCCCGGGCAAGTTGCGCTATCTGGGACGCCAGGTGATTCACCGAGTCCATCGATATTCCCCGATCATTCGGAGGACAAAAACTCTCTCCGGAAATCTTCAGGACGATACGACGACTCGTGCCCGATTCTTTTTTTATACCATGATTGACGGAATTGGGGACGCTGTTTTCCTGTTCTTTTTCCATTTTTT
>JAQVID010000335.1 GCA_028695865.1 Thermoguttaceae bacterium
CAATGAAGAAAAAACATTGAAAGAAAATCCAATGGAAGTATATCCAACAGATTTATTTATTCGTCAGAGAAGCAGATTCAAAACTGCTTTCCCTGTAAAGACTTAAAAACTATGTATATGAGGAGGCACAGGTTCCGGGCTTCATTGGTGATCTTATATCCCAGACGGTGTCGGCAACCCGGCCGAATTCCTGAGTATTACTCACCAAACCGCCGTTGCTTTTGATTGTGGAGGAATCGATGTCTGTCAGTAAGCTTTCACAATCACCCGGATCATACCAGGCCGGCTGAAGCGATGTATTCTTATACTTCTGTCGTGTTTCCGTCGGATAGCAGAAACCAATCTGAAATTCCTGGCTCGTCCAAAAAGACCCGCATTGCAGATTTTCGGAAATCATGAGCGTATTGGAAGTTCCATCGATAATATCCGCCAGCCCCATTTCAAGCCCGCCGTTCAGGTCCTTGGTATTATCCATACGTCGAAAGTTTGCTCCTTGATCCGTGAATACCGCGTAGGTCTTTGTTCGGTCCGTCGCTTTGTATTTTTCATCCGTAGCTCCATCGGGAATCTTAAGATCGCCATCCATCGATCCACAATTGGCAACATAAGACATTTTGTTGGCTTCCTGAATTCCCTTGCTCACGCAATGCGTCCAAGGAAACATCTTCGCCTCCTTGATTGAAACATTTTGGATGAGTTTCTCATAAAGTCCAGGCTGTTCCATAAAGGGCGTTATCAAGAAAACCCAATTCACACTGGTCCAGTGTATAAGTCCGTCATCCTCCTGTTCTCGTTCTGCAACGACGTAACTACGAAACGGGGGAAGACTTTTTTGGGTGTCGTGCATATTCAGTATGCCTAACGCAATATTCTTTTGATTATTTATACAGGACGAGCGTCTCGCCGCTTCGCGAGCCGCCTGAACTGCGGGAAGAAGAAGTCCCACCAGGACTCCAATAATCGCAATCACCACCAAAAGTTCCACCAGCGTAAAACCGCGTTTACTCATAATCATACACCTTTTCCACTTAAAGATACTGTTTTTTATACCACCGACACATTGTTTTTTCCGGTCCCACCAGCTCGCCCGGTTCTTCGGACTGGCCGTTGACTTCGCCCATCGGGGCTTTTAAGCCGCACCTCGCGGCAAAAGCAAGTGAATCCGGTTCATCCTGATACCACAATCGATTGTCTCAGAACGAACTCCTCTCACACATAATAGCGAGTCCAACTTTCCATCACCATCAAAAAATTTCTTTTTTTTGCAAATCTTTTTGGTGTTAGAGGAACAGAACGACTTAGCAGTATTGCCTATATTACCCAGACTGCGCAGGTGCAGGCACAATGACTCCCCATTTGTTTTTTATTCGTTGGTTCGCAGGTCCCTGACAGGTTACCTCCCGGCATTACCTGGAGGCTTTCGAGCGGTATCGTGGAGAGATTTAACAACAGAGTAAAATTGACTGCCAGAAAAAGATATGAATTTGGCTCGCATAAATCGCTTGAAATGGCGTTATATTATGCACTTGGCAACTTGCCCGAGCCAAATGTGCCTGCGGATTTTGGCAGAGAGCCTTCCTATTTTGCGTCTTGATTGCTTGTCCTGATGTATTCCATAACGATGGCCGATTTCTTTGTTGGCATGAGGAAGGGATACGCGATCAATTCTGCCCCTGTCATTGTTTTCGTGGAATCGATTGAATATCCTGACTTGAAACGAACCGTATAAACAGCTTTCGTATCAATCGCCTTCAGGTTCAGATTGCATCCCAAATAAATGGAATCACTTTGTCGAAAGACGTAAACAATGCCCGCGTTTAAATCACTCCGATGACATTGCCAGGCGATAATGGACGTTTTACCAAGTTGCGGTAAGGAAAGCGGATAGATATCGCCGTACCAGAATTTCTGGTAGATTTTGGCTTCCTGAATGGAGCGTTTGGTCATGTCAGGATCGTAATCGTCATCAAGGAAGTTGTATTGCAGAATCGCTCCGGGACAGGCGGCACTGCGGAACGTATAAGGGGATGGGTCCCAAGCAACGGAAGCGAATATCGGAATGTATTGCGAAATGGAAAGCGACTGAATCTGGTCCCATTCAGGATGATCCGGACGGCAACATGTATCACTTCGCCAAAGCGAAACAGACCGGGAAATCGTTTCCAAATCGATTCGACGTCCCCCAGAGGCGCAGTTATCGATCCAAAGACCGGGATGCCGTTTTCGCAAGGTGTCCCACATACGGTAATGCGCTTCAATATAACGAATTTCGGTCATGCCTCGTCGATTTACTTCATCATTTTTTTTCCAATACGCAAGGGGATCAATATTGAAGTCGTTTCGGTAAATATCAACGCCGAACTCCTTGATTCGTTGTGAAAGAAGATTTGTCAAATATTGTTCCGCAGCGGGATCAGCGAGATTGTAGAGCCCACCCTGCTTGCCGCCGAGCACGAATTCCGGGTGATTATTCGCAATATCGGTATTCGGAGCGACCCGTTCCGGCTCAAACCAGAGAAGAAATTTCAGACCGAGTTCATGCACCGTTTTCCCGAGCGGTTCCAATCCCTTGGGAAAACTGTTTCGATCGGCAAACCAGTTGCCCACTCCCCGGGGAAAACCACCGGGAAACCACGCCGCGTCGAACCAGTATGAGGTGCAGCCTGCCTGTGCCAAACGCTTTGCAAATTCAACTTGTGAATCGAAAGTCTTCCAACTTTCACGTGAGCGATAATATCGATCGAAACACTGACCAAAGATTTCCAGAGGCTGGGGAAGCATACCCGCCTTTGGACCGGACGCAACTTTCGGAGCATACTCAAACATGAGCAGACGCCGGAAAAGCACATGGGCATCACATCGCTCCCCATACCACGGCATAAGCAAAATGCGCGGTGAACGAATATTCTCGCCCGCATGGAGAACGGTCGAAATTTCTTCCTGGCCCGCGGTGAAAGTCGATTGGTGATGACCGGTCTTTTTGAATGTTGCCGACCATTGCCCCGACCAGCCAATTGAGGCAAAAACACCTTCATTATATTCGCGGTCTGTACTCTCATGACGCGCAAGATTCCAAAACGGCATGGCCAAATTCGACGAACGACCTCCGGTCGGCGCGAAGGACTTTTCCTGATCTTTGTTGAGCTCGAACGATTGCGGAAGCCAACTCGACTCATCGCAATAATCGCCTCGCAATGTATGAACAACGACCGGCTTGCGCTCCAGACCAAGTGAAAAGTCGGCCCGAACCGCCTTTACCTCGGACAGGAGCGGAGTATCGCCTTTTCCCATGTTTTTAAAGACCAAGACCCAGTCGATACCCGCGAATGATTCAAAACGTCGTACTTGCGCCTCGACAACCAGTCCGGACTTGGGATCGGTCCAGGAATACGTGGTATGAAGCGGGTCGGAATGCGTCAAGGCAAATTTCCATGTCGGAAGCAGTTCATCGGAAGACTTGCCGCCGTAAACAAACGCAAACGGATAACGGCCGGAAGCAAGAACCGGAGTATGATTTTTCGAGACCGAAATATTTTGGCCGTCACTCGTTTGGGCAACCGGCACAGACCAATCGCATTGATCAAAGGCAGGCCCGTCGTTTGTCGTTTCGGTCAAAAGCGTAAGGGTATCGGTCGGTTCAAAAGCAATATTTACCAAAGTCGGTTCCTGATTACCGGTTTTCTTCTCCGAGCGCCAAATTTCTTTTTTCCCCGATCTGATCGCGAACACAACAGAACCTCGTTCTCCGCAGGTACTGTAATTATTGTCGATTCCCACCTGGGCGGTAAACCGGACGACGGGCTTGGGAAATCGGACAATAATTTCACTGTTGGCGTGCGTACCAAGTCCTTGAGTATAATCAACGTGTCCGATTCGAAGCGGTGTTCCCATACACGATTCATTAAAACGAAGCTGACTGTAATCTTGCCGCGTGACTTCATGGGTTGCGAAACCGGCGGGATCAAAAGATTCCTTTTGGCCTGCGAAAACCGCCTGTTCCCAAGCGCGAACGGCTTTGATTTGGGCCGCGTCCGGCATGAGTGAATCTTTGGGACAGTTTGGTCCCCAAACGTTAAAGTCAACAGCGTTCGCCGCGAAAGGGTCGGCCGGGATAACCGGAGGATCGCCTGAAACCGCAATGGAGGTTAACAGTACCGTTAGGGCCGGTACAATCACATTAAGAAGGAGTAAATGCTTCATGACTTTTCCTTTATTTTTCTGTTTGACTTGTTTTACAATTTGACTCGGATTTTTCTGGCCTGATCAAACGGCATTTGGATAGCATTCTGAGAAACCTCTTCTTTTAACAGCGATGACTGCTTTTGATACTTCATACAAGCAGGGTCCGGCGAAGAAATTTTTTCGAACGTCAGGAACATATCGCTGTTTTGTCGTTATGCTCCTACTATAATCGATTCACTATTAAAAATCAATCCCGTTATGGAATGAATTTTATCGTGTCGCGAATATTTTTGCTTTTTAACACAACGGAGTGGGGATTTTTTCGGCGATCGCTAACGGGGTTGCTCCGCTGCAATACGCGGAGTGTAAAAAGAGTTTTCGATTGTAAATACCGGGGGGATATTTCGAAGTCGAAAGGTCGAACCGGGAGCAAGCTCCCGCGTTTGCCTTATTTAACGCACACAAAAAGCGGTGGCAAGCCACCGCACTCCAAAATGTCCGCTTGTGGAGTTGGGATTTTTTAAAAATCACGATACGATTGCGCGGATCACGTTACAGGGGTACGGCCTGACGGCCGAACCGGGTGCCTACCATACGGAAACCCCTACGGGGTTAGGATTCTTTTAGCAAACACCATAGGATTTCGGTGATCGTGTAACA
>JAQVID010000336.1 GCA_028695865.1 Thermoguttaceae bacterium
GAAGCTTCGCGGGAAAAATGTTCGCCAGTTGGCTGTCCGGAGCGAAAATTCCTATTGCTTATGGCGTAACTTATGCAATCGGAACCGCGGCAAAACTCTATTTCGCGTCTGGTATGACCATTTCCAAAGAAGAACTGAGACGTACTTACAGCGAAAATAAAAACAAAAAACAGGAATAACCTTCGCGGGAGAACCAGACACCGGCTCAACACGCTTATACCGTTTTTACTTGATTTTTCGCGTTATACGGTCTGAATTTCCCGTTTTTATTTCCCGGGAACGTGGACGTCTCGCCCATGGGTATAAACTTAAGCAAATGGAATATACAGGCTGAATGGGCTCAACCACGCGAAGCACGATTCCGGACATCGTGATCATACGATCCGTTTTCGGCCTCATTCGTTCGTTCAATTCCTAATTACGGCCGCTCGCGACCGTAATTAGGGAATCTCGTGACCGTAATTAGGAAATCGCTTGATCAGAAGAATTCCAAAAGCAGTCAACAAATCGGTGGATTCCAGCCGATTCGAGGAGTATGGAAAACCCAAGAGACAAAAAAAATCAGGAAGCTTGAAGCAACAGTTGCCGAACTTACAAAAAAAATCGCGAAGCTTACCGCGAAGCTTACGAAGAACTCGTCGAATTCTTCGAAGCCACCGTCGGATATTTCTCGCCGCCGAAATCGCCGGACAAGCGAAAGAAACGTAAACAACGTGCGAAAAAGGGGCATAAACGCAATCTTCGGCCCCCTTTTGTCTTGGCTGTCAGAGTGTTTGCCCTTGGGATACTTCCTGAATCACCTGATCAGAAAAAGAACCGTTGCCCGTCTGAACATGAAAATCTTCCTGAACGCCGTCAAGCGAAAAACCTTGCGGCAAGAGGTTCGGATCATCCACTTGGGGCAATGTTTCATTCGGTAGCGGTTGCTTGATAAGCGGCGTGGCCGGAGTACTTGGTATCGCTTCAGCCCCTTCTTCAGTCAACGGCTGGGGGCCATACTGATTCACTTCAGAGGTCGATTGACAACTTTTGCATTCTTTGTCGTTTTTGGTCCGGTTCATGCCTCCCAAAACAGACCCGCTCCGGTAGAGCTCGCCCATGCATTTGTCGCCCCGCTCGGGAACAAAGGTCGGTTGACATGTTTCATAAGGGCTATAACAAGCGCGACACCCGGCAAGCCCAAGTCCTAACAACAAGATTATTGAAAAACTGACCGTTCGAAACATTCCTTTTGCTCCTCATCCACATATTATATATTGACAACCCAAGCCGTGGACCTCAAGTCCTCTATAAATGTTTTTCGACCGTTACAATTGGAATAATTGATAAAAATGGTAAAGTTTATCTATTTTTGCAAAAATTACGCTCTGCTCGACGGTCCGGACGTCCAAAACGGGTCTGTTGATCGCAAAACCTTATATTCAACGAAATTATTTTGTTCATTATTCGGTATATACGCTCTATTTTATCACGTTATACATATTGGTTTATTCGTAACAACAGGTAAGTTGGGAAATATAATGTCTCAAGCTAAATCAGTTGCTTATATTAAGTCGATTTTAGATATACGTGTATATTTACAGGAAACCAGATGATTTGGTTTGCCCGGCATGACTTGGCGTGAAGTACCGTAAGACTTTGCGTTTGCGAGAGGGTAAACCTGTTTATTAAGGATGAAAAACATGAAACTGAAAATTCTGGCGGTGTTGTTTATTGCCGGGCTGTTTTGCTTTTCCTGGACCGGGGACGCATCGGCCCAGGATCGAGGCTTCAGCCGCGGGACACTCATGCGACGCTACGACGCTCAAGACTGGAGTCGTTTCCGTTACTACCCCTATGTCTACTATGAGCAAAATTTCCGGCCGGCCGAGCAATACCGCAGTGCCGACGACCTTTATTACAGGTATCCCCGCTACATGCAGGTACCAACGTACAATCCGGCGTGGCAGAACTATTATCCGGTTCCTCGTCGATTCCACGAAGGAAAACACTTCCTGCTTGATGTATTTTAATTGTTTTGCATAATTAAAATACCGATTTTCGCGAGCCTGCCCGGATACGTTCTGCTTTGGTTTAAAAACGTGGCCGGGCTCTTTTTGTCTACACACGTCGTCGCGCACGTTCTCCGGTTTGCCCCAACTTCGAATGATCAAAAATATTAAAAACAGGTGGAAACGTCTGACCAAAACGAGTATCACGGTATCCTTGTGGTGCTTCATTTTGTTGGGCTTGACGTCTGTTTTATTATTACTTGCTCCCGCTCTTGTTCGGGAAACCGAGGCGGTCCGACGAAATGTCTGCGCCAATCACTTAAGGCAAATCGCGCAGGCAATTCGAATGTATCGCGACTCCTGGGGCCAATGGCCCCCTGTCTATACGGTTGACCATGAAGGAAAACCGCTCCATTCCTGGCGCGTTTTGATACTCCCCTATCTGAACGATTATGCCAATCTCCGACTCTACCACTCGATACGACTGAATGAACCCTGGAACAGCCGGTTCAATAGTCGTTTTCACAATAAGATGCCCTCGGTTTTTCGCTGCCCTTCTTTGCGAACTGAGCCTAAAAGCACGCATTCCCCGCAGATAAGCACAACCAACCCAACTTGCCCGAACAAGCTTTCGGTGAATAAAAGTTGCGCTTACTTTCTTATTGCTGCCGGAAACGTGAGGACCGATTCGACAAACACTTTACAACACACAAATTCAGCTAACACACTAACAAACAACGCCGTTCCCATAATCAATACCGCGGCTAACGATTTCAATACCTCAAACCGCATTCTTGTCGTCGAACAAAGGGAACCTGTCAACTGGATGACTCCGGACAAAGAACCAAATCTGAATACCGCTTGTCGTGGAATCAACTCCATTTCAGGAGGCTTGGGAAGTTTCCATCCCGGAGGAATGAACGCCGCCATGGCCGATGGGAGTGTCCGATTCTTAAACGAGGCGATCGACTTGCATGTTCTGCAAACGTTAATGATCGGACCACACAAATAATGTTGCGCCCATGCTTTCAGACAGATACGCTCAGGTACCAAGAGCGGATTCCTCAATACAACGGAGGAGCCGCGACATCAAGCGTCTCCATGAGCTTTTTTCCCTAAAATCGTTCCCTAAAACTGATTGACCACGCCGTCCCCCCCGTAACCGTTGAAGTCCGCGTGGGCTTCATCCGATCCATCATCCTGACGATAGTTGGAAAAAAGAGTGTATTCTCCTTGCCAGTAGAGCTGGACGTCGCCCGTAGGCCCATTTCGCTGTTTCGCAACGATCACAACGGCGTTATTTTGCGTATTATTATCTTGAGCCTGATTTTTGTCCTGATAATACTCTTCCCGGTGGACAAACATGACCACATCCGCATCCTGCTCAATGGCTCCCGATTCGCGCAAATGACTCAAGCGAGGACGTTTCTGCTTGGAATCTTTTTCTGTCTCGCGGTTGAGCTGCGCCAGGCACAAGACAGGAACTTTCAACTCACGCGCCATGGCCTTGAGCCGTCGCGAGCATTTGGCAACCTGCTCCTGACGGTTCGGATCGTTGGGATTATCGGTTTGAATAAGACCAAGGTAATCGATAACAATGAGTCCTAATCCTTCCTGCCGATGCAATCGCCGGGCAACCGCATTAATTTCTGTCACGTTACGCGTCGTCGAGTCGTCAATATATATTGGCGCATCACCCAACGCGGAAGTCGCTGTAGACAATCGCGTCCACTCATCAGAACTAAGGAACGCGTTTCGAAACTTTTCGCCTTTGATCTTTGCCCGGGCACTCAAAAGTCGAATGGCCAAATCGTGTTTGGACATTTCCAGACTGACAAAAAGCACCGGTTGCCGACATTCCACGGCGACATAATCAGCGATATTGGTTGCCAGAGCAGTCTTGCCCATACTGGGACGGGCAGCCAAAATAATCAATTCGGATGGGTGCAAGCCGCCAAGAAGCTTATCCAAGCCCCGAAAGCCGGTCTGAACACAGTCCGCGTTAAGCGAATTTCCTTCACTAAGCCTTACCGTAATATCTTTTAAGACTTCGTCCAGATTTTCAACTTGATTCGAGCTTCGGCGGTCACCAACACCAAGAATGCGCAGTTCAGCTTCGCCCAGGAGTTCACGGGCAGGTACTTCCGGGGAGAAGGCGTCGCGCAGTACCATGGCACTGGCTTCGATCATGTCCCGCCGGATGGCCTGTTCCCGAACAATAGCCGCATAATGGACGGCATGAGCGGCAATTTGGACATTTTGGAGAAGATCGGCAATAAACGATTCTCCGCCTATTTCCTCCAATTCGCCCGAAGCACGGAGTTGTTCCACCAAAAGGAGCAGATCAATCCCCATCCCCGAGTTTTTCATATTGATGAGTTGCTGATAAATTCGCTTGAGCGGTTCAGAATAGAAATCGTCAGGACGGACAACCATGGCGACATCATCGCAGATTTCCGGGCGGAGTATGATTCCCCCAACAACATTCTTTTCCGCTTCAGGATTCGTCGGGGGCAACCGATCAAAGAGGGCAGAAATTTCTACCTGTTCGCTCTTTTTATCATAACGATTATTATACTTTTGTTTTGTCATTCCTTTTCCGATCTTCAGCCGCGGGGAAATGTTGAATGTCGTTCATAACAAGATAAAAAAACGTACAAACGATACTTTAAAAAATATTTTTTCTTCTGTTTTTTCGTTATATATCGTTTTTTTACCTACCTTTTTTTACTTGTTGAACTATAATTGTAATAGTCAAGTGAAACTGGGTAGAATGGTCAAAAGGAAATATTCCCTTTGACCATTCAAGCAGAAAATCAAGTATAAACTCCTGAAAGTGGAAGTCAA
>JAQVID010000337.1 GCA_028695865.1 Thermoguttaceae bacterium
TGCGGTAGAACTCATTCGAACCGTTCCCCCCCTAATTGCGCTCGTTTCACTCGCTCCATATACGGGCTTGCGGAATTTTTATCATACCGCAATCAAGGTCCATTACGACCAAAAAAATACCAAACGTGATGATTGTTCATTTTGCGTGAAATACAAATGCGGAGTTCACGCAGTGGAGTCGCGGCCTTCCCGGGCACTTTGGTCCGGGATTCCCTGGCGAGTCATTCGCACATAGTCGTTTTTTGGCTCTTATTTCATTACCGGCTGAGTCCACAGAATTTCGTTTTCGGGCTTGTTCCGGGCAGGGACCTTGGTCTTTTTATTCGACGTTACAATGGCGCGCACGTAAAGGTCGTCCGGCTTAAGAATGTATGAAGCGACAGGCCCGTCCATTTCCGAAAAGGTTTGGCCGATCTGGCTTGAATACTTGAAACCGGACCGTGCAGGAAAGCCTTGATCTTTCGGATAATCCATGGGAATTTTCTTTTGGGAAAAATTCTTTTTGGTTCCGACGAATTGGATATGATAATTAACACCTTTTTGCGCCGCGACACAGACGGTAAACGTTCCCGACTTGGAATCAAAGCGCAGGTCCTCAAGCTCAATTCCGGTAGTCGCGTAGAAGTCGCCGCGATTCATGGCGTCCAGAATGGCAGGGGTGGTCAGTCGATTCGAGCGGACCGAAACCCAACCGATACCGGGACTGGCAATAGCTCCCGGCTTGAAATAGGAATGCGCATCGTCGGTGGCCGTAACATAGATCGGGGGGTCTCCCTTTGCGAGTCGAAACGCCAGAATGACGTCGTAATATTTTTCTCTGTTCCAAAACTCTTTATTATATTGTCCAATGGGGCGAGGCGGGGAATCGGCGTTGCATATTTCGTAAAACATCATTTGCGGATTGGCAATCAAATCCTCAGGCGAAACGCTAAAATGAACCCATTCGGGATGGTTCACCATGCTAAAAACCTGACGGCTCGACTTTTGCCCCTGTTCGACCGTTGCTTTCTCGATAGCGGCAATTGAGTTCTTCACGCTCTTCTCACGAAGAAACGGTATCGATTCCGTCACGTTCATCGCAATCATGTGAAGTTGGCGGTCCCCAATGGAACCGTTGACCTCGTGGCCCGGAATGAGCAAAAATTTTCCAGGATCATTAAAGCGATCCATCAGTTCACTAATGGTATGAAGTCGGACTTCTGTCTTTCCGTTGGCGAAACGTGTTTCCATCCAGTCGCTAAACTTCTCTTTGGCCTTCCCGATCTGACCCGGACATTTTGACTCCGGCAACCATTTTTCACCGAATTGCAATTTTGTGTGATCGGTCAACGACATAAAAGCAAAACCGTTGTCCCGATACCACTGAATGACCAATTCCGGAAGGGCGGTACCGTCAGACCACAAAGAATGCGTATGAAGGCACCCGCGATACCACAGGGGCTTTCCCGCGGGAATTTGCTCAAATTGGGCATACTGCTTCTTCATTGCCCGCTCCAGCGGCGCGTTATCCTCCTGCGCCGACAGACTCAGACAAACGGCGAGTAAAGAAAACAAAAACAAAACCCCGCACGCGATTCCTGATCTTAACTTCATTAAATTGACCTTTCCTCTCTGTGTTATTCTCTTTTCTGTATTTTTCTCATATGTGTTTTTCTCTTATCTGATAGGCACTCATATCCCCCCAAGATACCGCGCCGGCCGGCAAAAATCAATCGGTCAGCTCCAGATTTATTACATTTTTACCCTTTTTTATCTCAAAGGTCAATTCACTTGTTTCGATTTGGGTATATTTTTTCGGAATGGCCAGTTCGCGAATATCGACCGTAAGGACGGTGTTGGGGTCTTCCTCCCCATGGACTTTTTTTTGACCAACGATTTTATCGGCAAAAATCGAAAGTTGGGCTTGTCCCAAGGCGATTCCATCCCCTTTCTTGAACGTGGAAGCCTCGACGATTTGACCATTGACAATGCGGGCCATTCCGTCGCGTGTTCCCGCAACCACAAATGTAATCTTTCCATCCGCGACAGGTTTTCCCTGGTACGTCACCGTTCCGGTCACCGACCCGAGTGGGAGCGATTTGCCGCAGCCGGACAAAAAGACCAGAGACAAAACAAGCCCAAGAGAACCCCAAAAACAAAAGCATTTTTTGTTCATATTTTTTCCTGTTGATTTCATGACAAAGACAAAAGACGAGTGAATGACAAGGCAACGCTCGAATTACAACGCGACGTTTTCGCTCCCGTTGCGTAAGGCCATGGCACGATAAACCGTGCCATCGACGGTGTCGCTTACGAATTTCACGCTCCCGTCGCACAAAAGAAAGTTCGCCCCGCCGGAATGCTCGGAACTGAACGAAGCTCCCGCGTCACGCATCTGCTGTACAATGAGGTTGTATACGGTTGTACCTGAATAAGAAGACGCGTCCCGATAACCGTTTACTTCATAAAACCGTTTTTTCAATTCTTCTTTTTGATAATTGATGGGATGGGCGGTCGTTGCCCACGATTCGGTAATAAATCCGTTACACGGATTAACACCGCCGATCGACTCCCCCACGGCAAACGTGTTCGACAAGCCATCGATAATCGCCGCGAAATGGGCCGCGTAGCCGCTTCGACCGATAATTCCACGGACCTCATACCCAAAGTACTTGTCAAGATCCATTGTTCCCGCGTTAGTATTCGTACGGCCGCTGTCTCCTTCGTCAGGGTCTCCAAAAGCGGGAGTCTGTCCGGTCCCGGTATTGTTCTTGTAATCCCCCAGACAGGCGGCATAATCACTTACCGATGTGTATTGATAAGATTGGGCACCGTCGGCAAACCGGCTTTTAAAATACTTCTCATTTCCCAAAGCGCGGCTTGGACAAACATAACATGGCATACCCTGAATCGTCGTCTTGCAGAATTGGTCATTGGGTGACGCATAGGATGCATATTTTGTCCAATTAAACTGTTCGAACAGAGAACTCTGTTCCATCTGTGGCAAAATACGGACTTGCCAACTGACCCAGAATGTACCATATTTTTTGTAAGAAACTCCGTTTCCGGAATTCGAATGCGGGAGGACATTATTGACGTCGTGATAATTGTGCAAAGCAACGCCCATTTGCTTGAGCTTGTTGGTGCACTCCATGCGTCGGGCCGCTTCGCGAGCGGCCTGAACCGCCGGTAAAAGCAGAGCGATCAAGATTCCAATGATCGCGATCACGACCAAAAGTTCAACCAAAGTAAAAGCGAATCGCCCGTCTTTTTTGCGTGACAACTGAGACGCAACCTGTTCATTTCTTTCTTGCATTTTTTTTCCTTCGTTGTTTTATACTGTCAATACTGCAATTTTTGGTGATTCACACCCCGTTTGCCTTCGGATGTCTTCGGATAACTTCAGATGCCTTCTGATATCTTCGGAAACCGGAGGAATTCAGACCACACAACACAAAAAGTCAAATAAAACCGGTATCACAACTTGAGCATGTTCCCAAGCTGCAGGAAATACAAAAGTCTCGTTTACATCTTCTGCATTTTACAAAATTTCACGATACCGGTTGAACGTGAAATTCTGAATTTCAAAAAAGCCCCTTATTGAAACGTTTTAATCTTTTCATCAAACAGGGCGAGTTCGGCAATTGCGCCCCCCAAATACCGATTGCGAACCATTCGTGTTTTTTTCTCGACATTGCCAATGGTTGCCCGACCGATCTCAATCGGAACCGCTTCTTCCCAGGAGCGATTCAGAACAATTTGATCGTCGAATACAAATTGAACCTGTTTCCCTTTCGTATCGACAACAAGAATGAGGTCGCACCAAGTTCCCCAGGAGGGACGCAAATAAACAGGCTCGGAAAGAAACTCGACAACTCGTCCGTCCTTTCCCCGAATTTGCAACTGAATGCGTCCATCTCGAAGAATTTGCCAAAAGATCGACCCGGCCGCGGTATAAAAATTGTCCGAGGCGCAAATCACATTGCCCGTATTCTCCAGTCGATCGATGCGCATTCGAACCGCCAAAGAGAAGAGCGTCCGCTTCCCGACCAGATTGACGTCAATGGCACTGGCCCGTTTTCCGATCAAGGTCGCGTTCATTCCTCGCAAAGGACCCTGCCCTTTTTTCACGTCATGCAGTACCGCGTCCGAAATATCCGTCTGCTGACCCGTATTGGGAATCGTACCCGTTGCAGGATCGGACAAAACGAAACGAGCCGCAAGGTTCGGATCGCCGCGCAATCGCTCTTCACGACGATTCAGTTCCTGCGTTTCCCGCAAAACAAAATCGTCGAGCCGTTTTTCGAAACGAACCCGATCGACATATCGCCCCGGTTCGCCGGATACCTGTTTTATCTGACTGGCTTTATCGACCTGGACCGCCATGCCGGTTGTAAAACCCGACCTGGGAAGCTCGGGCGCCCACGAAACGTCCACCTTGCCCCGCACAACGTCCAGACGGGAAAAGGATTCGGAAACTGCAATAGCAAATTCGGTTCCCCGGTCGATAAATCGGGCATAGGGCGTCGAGACCTCGTATCCAATGGCCCCGGGCGGAATCGTCGCGCTGATTTGCCCCCGATCGCACCAAAGAGCCGTTTCGCTCGTCAACACATATTCCCCCGGCCCTTCAAGAACAATTTCAGCACCATGAGCATAACGCAATTTAACCAAACCGCTTCGAAGGGCAACCCGATTGGGCCCGGTCGCCTGACCCCGCTTGAGAATCGGCTGCCCTGGTTCCCACTTGGCGTCGATGGTTTCCTCGACCACCGCCACAGGCTGGAACTCATCCCCTTTCTGCCCGAAATACCCCTGAAAGCACCACAGGGAAATGATC
>JAQVID010000338.1 GCA_028695865.1 Thermoguttaceae bacterium
CAGGAAAAAAAGTTGAAATCATCGAGGATGGTCATCAAGGTCTTTTCGGAGATGAAACGCATTCATTTCCAACGCGATTTATTCCGAAGAATACGGGCGAAAAATTGGACTATCGTTTTACCCCGTTGAGTCGCGGCAAGTTCGTTTTGGAATCGGTTTACTTGCTCGTCGTTTCCTGCCTGGGTTTTTGGAAAAGATCGCTTGTCGTTCCATGCCAGACCAAAATCGATGTTTATCCCGACTTGCAGCAGATAGGGGAATACGAATTGCTTGCCCGGCACCAGCGACTTCATCAGTTGGGAGTGCGACGCGTTCGACGCATTGGAACCGACGACGATTTCGAACGCCTTCGCGATTACACACTCGACGATCACTATAAATTTATCGACTGGAAAGCAACAGCCCGACGCGATAAACTAACCGTAAAAGATTTTCAAATGTCGCGTAACCAGCGAATCATCTTTATGATTGACGCAGGACGGATGATGACCAATCGCGCCGAAGGAATATCGCTTCTGGATCATTCGCTCAACGCCATGCTCATGCTCGGTTATATTGCGCTCAAGCAGGGAGACGAGGTTGGACTGATTTGTTTTGCCGATCACATACTCCGTTCTGTCAGTGCCCGGGCAGGAATGTCGCAAATGAATCATTTGGTCCACGGTTGTTTTGACGTTTCCCCGCAGCCGGTGGAATCTCGCTATGATCTTGCGTTCAATGAACTTAACAGTCGAAGTCGCAAGCGTTCTTTGGTCATTCTTGTCACAAATATACTGGACGAGCGAAATTCGGACCGGATCGAATTGCATTTGTCGAAACTGGCAACGCGTCATTTGCCGCTGGGAGTCTTCCTCCGTGACAAGTCAATGTTCAATCCGGATGAGGAATATTTACATCCGACCAAGGCAGCCACAGCAGGAGAATCAGCAAAATCACCTCAGCTTCCGTCAGAAGATTATCACGACTTGTTTCGCGCCGGAGCGGCTGCCGAAATTTTGAATTGGCGGCGTCTGGTACTAAAACGTCTTTCTGCCCGGGGAGCGCTTACACTTGACCTTGTTCCCGAGCAGATGACGGCGCCTCTTATCAATAAATATTTAGAAATCAAAGCAATGCATTTGCTTTAACGTTTCAGGTATTTAGCTGATTCTTTTAAGGCGGATGATTGAGATTTCATCTCCTTGAAACCGTAATGCAGGCGAATGTACGATCGTGTGTTTTACCGTGGGCAAAGGAAACATACAAAAGGCAAGGAATCACTCTTTGGAAGCGCGTTTATCTTTGCCCGTGTCTTCCATGGCATCGATATAGGCTCGCAAACGGGATAATTCGTCACTGTAGGAGCGAATTTTCAGCATGTTTTCGACTCTTTTAAGAAGTTCGAGTTTGTTAACCGGTTTGCTTAGATAATCGTCACAGCCGGCGGCAACGGCGCGTTCAATATCACCCAGTTCACTCAAGGCCGTAATCATGAGAATCATGATGTTTTTCAAGCCGGGCGTTCCCTTGATCATTTCGCAAACTTCAAAGCCGCTGTATTTTGGCATCATAACGTCCAAAAGAATGAGATCAGGCTGGAAGCTTGAAACCATTTCGAGGGTTTTCGCACCATCGTCCGCAAACGCGATTTCGTAATTCTGGCCCGCCAAATAGGCTTCAAGCAGTTCCTGATTGATCGTGTTGTCGTCAGCGATTAAAATACGAGGATTTCGTTCTTGGGTCATGATAACACTCTTTCGAAATGATCGGGGAAATAACGGTTAACAAGCGACCGTGTCCGACAGGCGTCGTTCACGGTCAACGTAAAAACAAGTCACAACGAAGGGGCAAAAAGCTCACTTGTTTTGAGAGTCCTTTTCGTCTTGTTCTTCTTTGAGAATCGCGGCGAATCGGAGCTCTTGCGCCTTCATGAGCGCTTCTTCGGCAGCCTGACGGTTACCCTGCTTGATTGCAAGTGAACTCAACGCGGTAAAGTAAAACGAATTGCCTGTTTCCAGTTCGCACGCTTTGGTTACTTCCTGAAGACATTCGTCGGCATTACCCTCTTTTTCAAGGTATACAGCCAACGCCAAGTGAGCCAAACCGAAGTCAGGATAAGCCTGAATCAGCTTTCGCAACTCGGCAATGGCTTCGCCAAGGCGTTCTTCCTGTTTCAGCGCGATACATTCGTCGTACCAACTTTCTTTTGTTTTTTCCGTCATGATTTTATTGTGTTAAAAGGGTTGTTTTTCGTTAAAAGGAATCATACGATGGCCGCACAAAGACGGCCAAATACTTACAGTGCCCGACGAACGCGTCGAACGGAGTGTCCAAAAACGGGCTTGGAGACCTGCTTTTCTTCGTTATCCGTTTCGCCCGGTGCGGTAAAAGCGCGGAAGCCCGGCAGTTCAACCCGGGTAAGGAGCTGATTGATTCGCTTTTCAATTCGCGTCAGTTCAGTTCCTTCTTCGGAAGTTACCAGCGTGAAGGCGACCCCTTCGCGTCCCATTCTGCCCGTCCTGCCGACTCGGTGAACATAATCGTCGCAAAACTCGGGAATGTCATAATTGATGATATGCGAAATTCCGGAAACGTCAATTCCCCGGCCGACGACATCGGTCGCGACGAGAATACCGACCTTTCCTGCACGGAAATTGCGCATAACCTTGTCACGCACATCTTGGGAAAGATCGCCGTGCATGAGTGATACACCATCCATGATCTTTTGCAAGTGATTTCCAATGCGATCAACGGCGCGTTTTGTGCGGCAAAATACGATTGCCTGCTTCGGTTGTTCCTTTTTTATCAGGTGAATAAGGGCATCGAATTTGCGATTTGCGTCAACGGTAATATAATATTGTTCAATCGTTTCCGCGGAAATATTTTCTTCGCTGAAATCGAACTGTTTGGGTTCTTTCATGTACTTACGGGCCAGAACCGTAACCGGCGGGGGAAGCGTCGCGCTAAACAAAAGTGTTTGCCGTGAAGCAGGGGTTTGTTTGAGTATGCGCTCAATGTCAGGACGAAAACCAATGTCAAGCATGCGGTCAGCCTCATCCAGAACGACCCAGCGCAAATCCTCAAGCGATAAGGCGCGGCGTTTGACCAGGTCCAGAATACGCCCCGGTGTACCGACGACCACATCGACTCCGGAAGACATTTTTTTGATCTGGTCGGCGATTGGTTTACCGCCATAACAGGCGACGATCGCAACTTCGTGATTGCTTGCAAGCTTGACCATTTCATCACGAACCTGAACCGCAAGTTCACGTGTTGGTACAACAATCAACGCAACAGGATTATCACCCGGTTTGCACTGAGCGACCTGCTCAATAATCGGAATAGCGAAGGCGGCAGTCTTGCCGGTACCGGTTTTGGCCTGTCCGATCAAGTCGATTCCTGAGAGTACTTGCTGAATCGTTCCGGCCTGAACGGGAGTTGGCGTTTCATATCCAGTTTCTGAAAGCGTGCGAAGCATGGCACCGGACAATCCCAATTGGGCAAATCCGGACGGTTTTTCCGCCCGAGACAGTTCGTTTTCAGAAGGATGAGAATCAAGCACCGGCCGAGACGATTCGAGCGATCGTTCGGTTTGAGCGTCTTGCGGTACATTTTCCCGCGTTTGCCCCTGTATGGAACCCGAAGATTGATCGCGACCGTTGGCCCGAAATTTGTTCTTTCCTTTGGATTTTTTCTTTTGTGCAGAAGGATCGCCTTCTTTTAACGAGTCGTCACGGACCGCAGAATCAGCAGAATCAAATGAAACTGCTTCATCTTCTTCAGGGACAGAATCTGAAACGACCGCGTCCGCTTGCGTGCCGCGTGGGGAAAGAGGTTGATCTTTCACCTCCGGCCCGGACACCGCAGGCGTCAGAGAATCAAGCAACGTTTCGAGCATGTGAAACAAGACGCTCACGGGCGATGTTTCTCCAAGCTTGATCAGCGAGGCGATCGTTTCTTCTATGACTCCAAGCGATTTGAGTTTTGTCGCCGTCCGTCGTTTCAAACCGCGAATTCGTCGTGGTGAAATATCGTCAGGCCGCTCAGCCGATTCACGAGGAGCGTTTTCGTCCTGCTTCGTTTCATTTTGAGCGGATGTTGCCCCCGCTTTGGGAGGTTGGCCGGATACGCGTTTTTCAGAACCTTTCTTCGAGGGGTCCTTCCAAACAGCAGCATTTTTATCGGCAGCACTCTTATCAGACACTCGCGGTCGTTTCTGACCTGAAGAGTCTCCGGCACGAGTCGGCTCGACAGTCTCATCGACCGAATCGTTTTGAATCGGCGTGTTTTGTTTTTCAGGCCGAGAAACTTGCGTCGCGAGTTTTTCGGTACCGGCGGCGGAAGCTCCGGAGGATGATTTTTTTCTTCTCTTTTTTCCGGATTTTCCAGACGCGCGTTGGGGCACATCACGAGACTCGGGTTCGTCGTCATCGTCACCGCCAAAAAGGGCTTCCAAATTCGAATACGCCTCGTCTTCATCGTCCTGCTCTCCCATGAGGAGCCGACCATAACTCGGAAGCGAAGGGTCTTCTTCGTGCCGCGGTTTGGCGTGATAAATTTGGAAACGTGTTTCAGCAACATCCTCCGGCGACTTATTACCTTTTCGTCGTTTCTTTTTTTTGCCCGTGGATACCGGGGTTATTACTTCCCCCAATTCTTCATCGTCAACTTCTCCCCATTTGAAATCACGTTGCGGCGACAAGCCAGTATGTTTTCGAGCGGAAGTTTTTTTGTTCGAGGGATTCCTGACGGTATTATCACTCCCTGAGGAATCGCTTTCATTGTTTTGTTTTTGTTCAATCTTCTTTGCCAAAGTGATTCATTCCTTGTTTCATG
>JAQVID010000339.1 GCA_028695865.1 Thermoguttaceae bacterium
AAAAAAAGAAGAAGAATCCGCTCCGTTTGTCTGGACTTACGAATTACTTGATCCTGAAGCAACGGCGGCGAAAGCTTATTCGCTTTACCCGGACGGAAGTTGTATGTACGCGTCTTTTCGTTCGATTGTCGAATCGGTCGGCAAAATTCGTTCAGAGAAGAATCCCAGTGAACGCGCTCAATGGGAATCGTTTCCCTATGGCATGATGTTCTATGGACGCGGAGGCATACACGATTTCGGGTCGATCTGCGGAGTACTGAACGGTTGTGCGGCCGCGATTTCGCTTTTGGTTCACGATCGAAAAGCTGCTGCCGCCATGACGCGTGAGCTTTTCCAATATTATGAATCGACGGAGCTTCCCCTGTTTCAGCCGGCAAATTCGTCCTTTAAATCGGTCGAGCAATCGACGGCGAAATCGGTTTTGTGTCATATTTCGGTCAGTCACTGGCTGGACGAATCGGATTCAGAAGTCGAATCGCCCCGTCGCAAGGAGCGTTGCAAACGTCTGACGGCGGACGGCGTGAAAAAAGCTGTGCAACTTCTCAATCAGTATGATCGTTCACTTGCGGCCAAACAGCCTTGCACATTCGCGGCTCCGACAGAATCGGTCGCCGCATGCATTGCCTGTCATGCCCCCAAAGTCGAGCGTGAGGATGCCAATGTCCGCATGGATTGTGTTTCGTGTCACGAAGAGCTTACTCCTGACCATGCCAAACACAATGAAGCGGCAAGTCACTGATCAAAAGGAACAGCGGGCCTTTTCCGTATAAAAGTTTCCCGCTGTTCGACTTTTCTTTTAGAACGACAATCGCAGTTGCATGCCGATCGTATCGTTCGAGGAAGTACTCCGGTCGGTCGAACCGATCATGGCCCCGTCGGTTTCGGAATGAATGTAATTGAACATGATCGCCGTTTGCTGATTCCAGAACCAGTTGAGGCCGACAATGTACTCGTCATACATGCCGTAACGGAGCTGCTTGTTTGCGCCCGGATTGCTTAGAAGTCGCAGGTTTTCGAGGTCCATTTTGGTATACATGGCGGTCAGTTCCCAGGCACCCCAGCCGTCGAAGAATCGGCAACCGTCTTCATCGATAATCATGAAGTTTTTCGGAATATTGACCTTGCCAAAACATCCCTTGTGCTTGTCGTAAATCCGGCATGCGCCCGGCGTCAGGAAGTATCGGGCCATAATGTTGTAACTCCAGGCCGAACTGTAATCTTCGTACGCTCCGATAAAACCTTCCGACTGAATGGCGAATTGATTGTGCTGCCAGGCGGTTTCCAATCCGGTCAGTGAATAGGTCTGCTGGTCCAGGTCAAGTGTGCCGTTGAGCATGTAGGGCATGGAGCCGGTCCAACTGGTCGGACGAACCCGAAGTCGGGTTGTGTTGTTTGTTCGATTGCTCGGATCGACCCAACTGAAATTACCACCGACATGGAGCACTTCGCGCGAGATTCCTTTTTCGTCTTCGCAATAAATCGGGAGACCTGTAATACGTGTGTTCAGAATAATTCCGGACAAATCACTTGAGATTTTCGCGTCGTCGCCCGGATCGAAATCCCGTCCGCAAAAAATACCGCCGAATACCCGAAGTCGTTCATCGGCGTAATAATGAGCAGACCCGGCACCGATTCGTCGGTTGATTCGAAAAGTTTTTGTATCACTGTTTTGAGCGATAAACGGTCCGTTGCTTGCCCATTCCTGAAGGTTCATACCCGTTTCAACTTTGAAGTACCCCAATCGAACCTCGTCGAGCCAGGGAGTATCGCTGATCGTCAATCGCAAATCCTTGAAGCTGATACCATTGTTGTATCCGAAGGTACATTCATAAGCGAGATTGCCGTATCCTTGGCCTGACAGGATCAAACGAAGTTCCTGGAATTCCAGTTGGTTTTGCGCATTACCGTAAATCGCTTTGTTCTCGGCGTCTTGATCGACGAACAGTGGGTTGAGCATGAGCAAACCGCCAACCTTGTTCACGAATTTTTTATTCGGGTCAGGAGCGTCCTGCTTCTTTTTCATTCCTTTTTTGAGGTCGTCAATTTCTTTTTGTATTGATTCCAGTTGTGAGGAGACATTATCGGCTTTGTCTTTGTTGACGGTTTTGTCTCCCGTCGAAGCATCGATTGCTTTTACTTTGGAATCGGCAACAGGAGTCAGTGGTCCCAACGGAACGGAAGGGGCTGTTGGGTTGCTTCCCAGAGTCATGGGTATGATCGGAGCGGACTGTTGAACTGTTGCGGTGGGCAAAGGCGACCATTGCGGCGTGGCAGCGGGCTTGGCCGCAACCATTGGCACAGGAGTTCCCAACGCGCTGTATGCTTCCGGACCAGGCAGAACGAGCGGAACTTCGTTGTCAGGAGCTGTTGATTCCGCGGGCGCGGCCTGTTGTGTGTTTGTTCCTGTGATTGCCGACGCCTCTGAAGCAGGTTCCGCCAGCGTCACAGGAGTGTTTCCCAGCGATAAGGTATGCTCGGATTTGACCTGCGATTGAAACGGAATGGCCGGCAGATTGGATTTTGTCTGAAGCGCGACTTTGGTGGTCTGCGGCGAAGTCTCTGACGGCATCTGTCCATAAGCTGTGTCAATCACAAAGAATGCCACACCAAGAATGACCAGATTGATCACTTCGAATTGGACGAAACGTCCCAATAAACTGTTGACCTGAAGTCTTTGTTTGCACATTTGTTTGTTCCCTGTGAGGATGGGCTCCATTACGTAAACCGGACTTATGGCTTTATCAATCGATTTTATCGGCCAAACAACTTGCGGTACAACATAGTCCGATTATACCGGGTTACCGAAAAAAACGAAACTTGGAGGTTATATCGTTAAGGGGATAAAACAGGGTTCATACTTTTTTACGCACTGTCCTGTATAAATTGATTATTCGGGCGGGGGCAGTCTGAATGGACGGAAAAAAACATCTGTAGCGACAATGTGTATAGAACGGGTTACGTGAAATAGTCCGATTATAACGATTGTAACGGCCGAACGAGGCGGGAATGAGTTGTGATATCGGTAACAGTTGAAGTATATGAACTCTTTTCGGCTCGGTGTGAGTAATTTGTTTGACTTGGCCAACGGAATGTGGTATAACGATGTTCACCGTGTATCCGGAGGGGGGACTTCGATTGCGCGTTTGCTTCGGTTGCCCGGACGCATGAGACAATATATTATAATATTATAGATCAACATATTATTTATGGGACTTGGCCAATGTATGATGTTGCAATAATTGGATCCGGAATCATTGGAGCGGCTTTGTTTCGGCATTTGGCCCGATTCAAGTTGCGAACAGTCTTGATTGAGCGCGAAAACGATGTCGCTTTGGGCGCAACGAGGGCAAACTCGGCTATTGTTCATGCCGGGTACGATCCGCCCAACGGGTCACTCATGGCAAAGTACAATGTCGAAGGGAATCGCATGTTCGACGGTCTTTGCCAAGAGCTTTCCATTCCATTCAGACGAAACGGTTCGCTTGTCGTTGCTTTGACGCAGGAAGAGTCCAAGGGACTTGAATCCCTTCTGGAGAACGGACAAAGAAACGGTGTGCCTGGATTGGAACTGTGGACACAGGAACACGTTGCGGCAATGGAACCAAATTTGGCTCCGTGCCGTCAAGCCTTGTACGCGCCGACCGGTGGTATTGTCGGCGTGTACGAATTGGCGACCGCCTTGGCCGAAAACGGATTGGTGAACGGTGGCAATGTACTGCTCGAAAGCGAAGTGATCGGAATCGAAAAAATCTCCGGGCAACCCGATTATTTCAATATAAAGCTCTGTAACGGTCGAGTGATTGCCAGTCGTTTTCTGGTCAATGCCGCAGGTACCTGGGCAGACAAGATTCATGCCCTGATTGCTCCCCCAAATTACAAAATTCATCCCAATAAGGGAGAATATTTCCTGTTCGATCACTCCGAAGGAACTCGCGTGAGTCATACGATATTCCGGGTTCCGTCCCCATTGGGAAAAGGAGTACTCGTGACACCAACGGTTCATGGTAATCTGCTCGTTGGGCCCAACTCGAATTCCACGGATGATCCGGACGATACCGCGACAAGCGATTCCGGCTTGAATACGGTGAAAGTCAGTGCTCTTCAAACCGTTCCCCAGCTGAACTTTCGCAAGAATATACGCAACTTCGCCGGAGTACGTGCCCGGTCGGATCGGCAGGATTTTATTGTGGAGGAAGTTGCCGATGTTCCGGGCATGATCGACCTGGCGGGAATCAAGTCGCCCGGCCTTTCTGCCTCGCCGGCTATTGCGATCGCGGCGACAGAACTGCTTGAGCGAGCCGGTTTGGAACTGACAGAAAAACCAACGTTCATTTCACGACGGGAACAGATTTATTTCATGTCGCTTTCGCCGCAGGAGAAACAGAAGTTAATACAAGAAAACGCGGCGTATGGAAGAATTATTTGCCGTTGCGAAAGTATTACCGAGGGCGAAGTATTGGATTCAATTCGGCGACCCCTTGGAGCAAGTACGGTGGACGGAGTCAAACGTCGGTGTCGCCCGGGCAGCGGACGGTGTCAAGGAGGTTTTTGCCTTCCGAAGGTCATGACGATTCTTGCCCGGGAACGAGGTGTTCCGGTCGAGGAAATACAGCAGGATCGCAGCGGCTCCTGGATTGTCTGCCCGACGAACAGAAAAGCTCAAGAAGAAACGGGAGGACGTTGCGATGTATGAACTGGTCGTTTTGGGAGGAGGCCCGGCCGGACTGGCCGCGGCTCTGGAAGCATGGAAGCAGGGCGTTCGAAGAATTGCCGTAATCGAACGGGATCGCGAATTGGGAGGTATTCTG
>JAQVID010000340.1 GCA_028695865.1 Thermoguttaceae bacterium
AGAACTGCCGCGGAACTGCTCGTTTTTGCCCGATATGTCATGTTTGGCGAAGTCTATTGGCATCACGAGGTTCGCAGCGCAACGGTCATGTTTCAGCGGGCCTTTTACCTCATGGCTCAATCGACCTCGCCGGCGGAACTTGTCCGCGAATTCTGTCTGGATACGGATTCATTCGTAAACCGGCGACTTCATGCTTTTGCTTCTTGCCTCGAAAAAAACGCCCCCGACCAACTGGAAGATTCCGGCCGCAATGCAAGTATCACCCAACTTCTGCAAGGAATTTTCGGACCGGTGCGATCACTTTACAAACGCGTACGACAGTTTAGCATCATGGAGGAACCCGAACTCTATCACAAACTCGCCGGTCGCCCTTATGCCGAAATTCTGGCCTTTGGCCAACGTCTGGTACGCAAGCTTAATTTGATTGACCCGGAACTTCTGCTCGGCGAAAACGACTTGCTAATCGATTCGCCGCCGGTCGATAAAGAAATTGAGTTCAAAATTGACGTGTGGTACAAAACCGATGGACGATATCGACCGCTCGTTTCTGTTTCGCCTGTCGTGGAAGCGCTTGCCCGGGAGCAATTTGACGATTATGTCAAACGCGTTCGAATCTTCGCGCACCAGCGCGTTGCTTGCCGACTTGCCACCCTCATAAAAGAACACGCGGCCTCCTTGTTCGACTCGATGGCTTCCGAGTGGTAAATGCTCGGGCAACATGCAGATATGTTAGCGAAACAGGAAAAGGTGAAATCGTGTTTTTTTCGTTTCCTGCTCCCGTTTACACAAATTTTTGAAATGTTTTACAACACAAAGGATTCATGTCATGACCAGTTCGCTTTGTCGTCTGCTGTTGATCGCGTTCATTATGCTCTCCGGATTGGTTGGTACCCCGGTTCCAGGGTCCGAAAATACTTCAAAGAGTGCGTCCAAAGCGCCAAGTGTCGCGCAGACAGAAAAAAACATTCCTTCTTTCGACGAAATCAAAGCGAAGATTCGTCCGGATCATCCGCGACTTTTTATCAATAAGGAAACGCTTCCGCGATTCCGTGAGTATGCTCAAACGGTGTGCAAAAAACGGCTTAAAAACCTCAAAAACGATATTGCCCGATACGGCAACGACATCAGGCTTGAATACAAGCCCGATGTTGTCGATATGGTTGACGGGCGGATGGTATTCAAACGTCCAATGGGCGACCAGAACGCGGTAACGTACGGAGTGAAGTATGCCGGAGGTGTTCGGGCTCTGGAGTGCGCAATTGTCTACATGGCGACCGGCGAAGAGTCGTATCGTATCAAGGCGTTAAAATACATGCAAGTGTGTATCGAGTTTATCAAACTTGCGAAACATTCAAAAATTCTGGCGGAATGGTATCACAACGAGCGACTTTCAGCGATCATTGCCTGGGACTGGCTTTACGATACCATGACCGACGAGCAGCGTCGTGATTTTATTGTTCCCATGCTTGAATACATTGACTTCATGCGTAAGCCGGGCTACCAGTGCAACGGCGGCGGATACACAACCGGCAACTACGGCGAACAAGGCTTGCGGTGGTATGCCGGACTGGCCGCGTTTCGTTCCGGTTACGCCGATTCGCTAGCTGAAAAGACTCTCGAAACAGGCTATAAGAACTATGTCGATACCATGAACTATCGTGAAGAAATCGCCGGTGGACGCGGACTGCTCGCGACCATAACGGCCGGATACAGCTTTGGGGCTTATCCCTGGGCCAGTTACAATTTTCTTCATACGCTTTCCAGTGCCACCGGAGTGGACGGGACAAAAATCTGGACCCAGATGCGCGACTATGGCGACTACTTCTTCTGGATGGCCATTCCAAACGATGAGGCCCAGGAAAAGTTTTCCGATTTCGGTTGGGGAGATTCAACGCACGAAACAAACAACATAAGTGTTTTTCTCATGTACACTCACCTGGCACAAGCCCTGCACTTCTACGGAAAAGATGCTCCCGATCAGGCTCGTCGAATCGGCGCCGTCATGAACATGCTGCCCGGGAACATTCAACAAATCGCAGGGACAAAGTTCTATCCTCACATCCCATTCATCTTGTTCAATTTCGATCCCTCGGTCAAAAGCAATATGAAACCGGACGAACTTCAAGGCAAATCATTGGCCCAACTCTTTCCGTCCTACGGACTCATGAATGTTCGCTCCGGCTCGACACAAAACGACACATACGCTTCGTTCAAGGCGGGAGCCCAACAGGGGGGGCATCAGCATTACGACGAAAACACGTTCATTATCTATAAGAACGGTTTTCAGGCACTTGATACAGGCACACGAGGTCAGGTCCCGCATCACCTGCTTTACTATCCTCAAACAATTGCGCACAACGGCATTTTGATTCGCGCCAAAAATGAACCGCTTCCGCGCCATTGGTATCCCGCCAATGCTCCCAGAATTCAAATCATGCCCGGTGCCGACGGTGGTCAGAACCGCCGCTTGGCGTGTCGCCCCCTTGGCTTTCAGCAAAACTCGCTCTATGCCGTCTCCGGCGGAGACGCAACGGCTTGCTACGGGAAAAGCAAATGTTCCGAGGCCATTCGAATTTTCCTCTTCGTCAAGCCGGATTATTTTATCGTGTACGACCGGGTAACTTCGGCCCAACCGGATCAGCAAAAAGTCTTTCTCCTCCATACGCAAAATGAACCGAAACAGGTCAAAAACGCATGGTACTCAACCGCGGGAAAAGGATCGCTGTTTGTGCGAACCCTGCTGCCTGTCGATTCGCAAACGCTGACCATTGGCGGGCCGAATCACGAGTTCACCGCGGGAAACGTCAACTATCCCATGCACACGTCTGCCGACAATAAATTGAAGAATTCACCGAATTGGTATGGCCGCTGGCGACTTGAAATCTCGCCGAAACACGCTGCCGATAAAGTCCGCTTTCTTCATCTGCTTCAAACGGCGACAAGCGATACAACCGATATGGTTCCCGCCCGAACGCTCGTTGCCGCCGATCGCGATGGGGTCGAATTCATCGATCGCCAGGGCAATCGCATTTCTGTCTGGTTCAATCGCGATGGCCAGCCGGGCGGAAAGATTCGCATTCTTGACAAAAATAAAAACAAAATTTTGGAAGAAGATTTTTTTGCAAAAACACAACATTGAAGTTTTTTAAACAACCTTCATGCAAAGCCGAAGCCGTTTCAACTTTGTATGTTTACACGAAAGAAAAGGGGATGAAATGTCCAACTCTGAAGCATCCAATTTCCATGAACAAATTTTCCGCTGCCCCCGTTGCGGAGCAGAGGTTTCCTCGAACAGCCAATTTTGCAACTACTGCGGCGTTGCCCTGCCCCATCAGGAATCGTTTGGTCTTCCTCCGACCTTACAGAATACCTGGGGAAACCAAACACCTTACAATTACTCCGATTTGGAAAACCCGTACGCCTCTCCTCAAGCATGGGCAAATACAGGACCGTTTTCTGCCGTGACGGTTAATCGGCAGGTTATGTCCGATCGTATCAAATCAACCTGGTTCCTGTACCTGTTGTTCTGGTTGATCACTTTGTTCGGCTTGATACTTGTCATTGTCGCAGCGATTGTGCAGGAAAGCGATCCTGGATTACCACTATCTCTGTTCGTATCGGATGAGGTTGTTGCTGTCGTATCTCTTATTACGGCGGCAACAGGCTTCGTCGCGTTCATTAACGCTCTGGTTCTGTTGCACCACTTTTGGTCAATAGTTCCCCGTGATATGGCGGTAACGACACCAGGACATGCCGTTGGATTTCTTTTCTTTCCCTTGTTTAATATATATTGGGTATTCGTCGCCTATCTCCAGCTTGCCCGGCATTATCGCGACTTGACAAGAGGGGCCGGATTCGAAAGCGGACATGAAACGCTTGCCATCTGTCGAAATGTTTCCCTGTTCATTCCCTATGTGAGTCTGATTCTGGGACCCATTCTCAATTTCTTTCTCCTGGCCCGATTCAAAACCGATGCTTTATTTATCCTGGAACAATATCCCGAAGTCCCCCAAAACGCCTATGCGCAAAATCAGATTCTTCCCCCTCCCTACCCCAATGAAAACACGGAGTATAGCCTGCTCCTTCCCGTTAATACATCCGTATTTGCCATTGTCGCCGGTTATTTGGGGCTCATTTCCGTCCTTGTTTTTCCAGCCCCGTTTGCCATTCTTTTTGGCTGGCTTGCGCTTTGCGATCTGGACAAACATCCAGGTACGTACGGATACGGTCGCGCCTGGTTCGGTATCGTTGCCGGGTCGCTTGTTTCCCTTGGCGTTGCGGCGTTTCTCTGTATAACGCTCATAATGGAATAGGACAACTTTATTTATATCGGTTTTACTTGATTTTTCGCGTTGCCGTCTGAAGACATCCCGTTTTCAAACGGCAAACAACAAGCGGAATCAGGGCAACACGGACAATTCAATGATCAACAACTAACACGGAAAAGGAAACACACTCAATGATGAAACTTATAGCAAATATCTTCATCGGATTTGGTCACACGAGTCTGAAATTCGTAAAGAATCACGCTGGATGTCTTGCTTGTCTTCTGGCTCTTGCCGTCATGCTTCCTGAAGCACAACCGACGCAAGGACAGACATCGCCGCAAGACAGTCCGCGAGCAGTCAAACGCGAAACGCTTCGGCCAAGGCGAGTCCTTTCAGGTCTGGAAGAGCGTCCCGACTTTTGGCGCGTTCGCACCGATGAAATCATGGGATTATGCAAAAACGTCCGTAAAGGGACTTCACAAGTCATCGCCGAAACACCGGCAGGATTTCCGGTTTACGCGGTGATGTATGGAG
>JAQVID010000341.1 GCA_028695865.1 Thermoguttaceae bacterium
CTCAAGCCGGAATATTTGCCCCTGACACCGACATACCAACTCGGTATGCGTGGCGAACCATTTCGCCCTTGGCCGCCCAGTGGTGATCTGGTTCGGGAATGCTGTCCTCAACTTTTATCTCTCGATGAAGTCGTTGAACTTGCAAGACGAATGAATACGTCCTGGCACTCTGGTGTTGAACTTCTCAAGACGATTCAGCCGGCTTACCAAACCTGCCCGGAGCGCCTTGGCGATATACATTTGGCGCAGGCACAAGGACTCCTGTTTGAGGCCGCTTACGATATTTTTCTGTTCTATCGTCTTCGCGAAGATTGGATACGCGGCTTCGATTCGGAGCCGGAAAAAACGCTTGATTCCATGCGTCAACTGGTTGAGCATCAGCGAGCCGGCACCGAACAAATGTTGACCTTTTGGCGTGAAAACACCATGCTGGGCTTTAATGCCGATGCCGAAGGATACAAATTCTATCCCGATAAATTGAATTGGCGCATTCGTCAGTTGGACTATCTTCTGCAAACAGAAATTCCGGCTGTAAAAAAACGTCTGCGTCAAGGTCAACCTCCTTATCCGGAATTCTTGGCGGAGAGCGTAAAAGCGATTCGACTGGCCGATGATTTTTGGAATGTGCCCGCAAGTAAAATCGCTCGGCCCGGATCGCTCGACTGGCGCGAGTTTTCGCCCGTTCTCGCAAGTCCAAAAAGACCGGGGCAAGCAGTCAAATGGTCGTGTGCCGTTTCGTCTGACGATCTTTACATTTTTCTCAACTACAAAACGAAAACGCCAAAACAAAGCAAAAACCTCACGCCGCAAACGTTATCGCTCACGGTGGAACGAGTTCCTCTGGATCAGGGCAAGACAATACATATCCCACTCATCACGAAAGAAAACGAAGGCAATCTCAAACGCCTTTTCCCAAGCAACAAATCAGAACAAACCTGGGTGGTACGCATTCCCTTGTCCGAGTTGGGTGATACTTGGCGCTCGTATAAATTACAACGGCTCAATGTGCAGGTAAAGCACTTGGAAGGTACTTGTGTTTCATGGCGTCCCAGTCACCCATTACCTCCCCGACTGGTACTTCCTCGCGTCAATCCGAAAGACCTCGGTTGGATTCTGCTGCCGGGACCGACTCGCGCGGTACCCTTTGCAGCAAACAGAACATCACCGCAAGCAGTGATAAAATGATAATCTGTATACCCAATCAATTCAATGGGGTTGCGACCTGATATGAATGGGGTTGCGACCTGATATGAAGGGAATTGTCAGCCGTTTTTATACGGCGACTTTATACGGCGGCGAAACGTTTCACTCTTGGGCGACCTCGGCCTTGCGAGGCTTGAAAAACGACGCGGTTACTGTAAGTATCCATTTGAGGTGCATAACGAAATGCAAGATCATGAACGGCAAAAGTACCAGCATGGAAACCCAGCAGTGGATTGATTTCCATCCGCCGTTTTTCGTCATTCCCAAAAAGGAATTTCCACGGAAAAGCCCCCAAAGAATCAAGCCTTGCGGTTGCCCTGCCGCGGGACCGGCTCCCTTTGCGGTGTCGCCAGCGGAGTCGCCGGGGCGGCCTTCCGCTTTTTCGACCGGTTTCGATTCAGGTCGGGCTTGAGCCACCGCGTCAGGACGGGCAGACGGGCCTGAAACCGGTGGAGTCCCTCTCTTCCATCCCCAAAGTACGACGCCCGTGACAAAGAGAACGAGCATCGCCAAAAAAATGATCCAATCGATAAAATAATTGACATACGTCTGCTTCATGATCGGCAAACCTTTCCTGTACCAAAAACAGTGCTCTCGCACGATACTGCTGCCAGACGGCGTCTGGCGCGAACTTGAGTACTTCAAGCATGAATGAATTGTAACCGCAAAGGTGCTTTTCGTCAAGTTCGATTTGGTTGAATTCCCTTGCCTTTACACGATACAATCGGTACGTATCCGAACAGGGCGAAAAAGTCCCTGGAATTCATTTGTCACACCGCTTGCATTTTTTGTTCATTCGTGATAATATAAAATAATGAGTTTATTCAGCAGTGATTATGATTGCAGTACTTATAATACGCAAGCTTTTCGTGCTGTTATTGTTATTATGTTGTGCTAAATAATATTGCACACAACAATAGTAAAAAAGGATGATGATGATGAGAAAAATGTCAGTGAAACAGGTGGGTGCCCATGTCCGCCCTTGGAATTTTGTTCGCAAGGCATGCGCTTTTACCCTCGTTGAACTTTTGGTCGTGATTGCGATCATCGGAATTTTAATCGCGCTTCTGTTGCCCGCGGTGCAGGCGGCGCGCGAAGCGGCCCGACGCATGCAGTGTACGAATAATTTGAAACAGCTTGGTGTTGGCCTTCACAATTATCTTGACGCGCACAAAGTATTTCCGCCCACTCGAATTGGCAGTAATCCGCTTGACTCCGCAAACGGGGATGAAAACATCATTCTTGGAACGGGCCTGATTTCCCTTCTTCCTTTCTGTGAGCAGCAGGCTCGATACGATTTATATGTCGCGGGAACCGATTCATCCGGAAAAACAACAAATGTTGGCGGTGGTGCCACAGTAGGCGGTCAATACGTTTGGCGTGGTACCATTCCGTATTTGGGCTGTCCCTCGGATTCTCTGAGCGGAACCCCGTCTTTTTGCGGCGAGGCCGTTCGTACCAGTTATGTTTGCTCGGTGGGAGATTCCTATTACAGTTTGTATGTTTACACAAGAGATGTAAGCCGCGGCTTTTTCGGCGGCGGTTTTGGTTCCGGAAAACAAACGAGTACACACGTTCCATGTTATTACTGTCGTTCAGAGGCGGATATTATCGATGGCCTTTCCAATTCAATTGCCATGTCCGAAGCGGTTACAGGTCGGGATTATAACGATGCC
The DNA here is from genome assembly GCA_028695865.1 of Thermoguttaceae bacterium. GTDB lineage: Bacteria > Planctomycetota > Planctomycetia > Pirellulales > Thermoguttaceae > JAUNBG01. Next base: position 2,880 of record JAQVID010000341.1, read on the forward strand.
CGGATAAAAGGCGGTATGCGGCAGGCATTCCCCGTCTCGACCCCGGGGAATAACGCAAAAGCTTGCGCCGCGGAAAGAAGTGCCACAGAGCCGGAATTCTATACAACACCAGCAACAGTTACAGGGACTCGCCCGCGAGGAAGCGGTTTCCAACTTGCTTACACCGCGAATTTTATCTTCAATACGATTCTCCCGCCGAATTCTCCCAGTTGCCACAGCGGTAACGACGGTTCCAGTTCCGGTTTCTATTCAGCGACCAGCGAACACCGCGGAGGCGCAAATGCCCTCAAAGCCGATGGCAGTGTCGCGTTTGTTTCCGAAACCATCGATTGTGGTAATCTGGCAACTGAAACAACGGCGAGCTTTATTGGCGAAAGTCCTTTTGGCGTTTGGGGTGCCATGGGAACCATCGCCGGTGGCGAATCCAAGTCCATGTAATCTGGAAAAGTTGATCTATACGCTTTTGATGTTGTTCTGAGACGCTTGTTCTGAAACGCTTGTTCGGAAAATGTCGTGCTTGCCTGTACATGGGATGATTCGATTCCATGTACAGGTTAGATATTCACGGTTGTAAATAAATAGCGTTTCGATTATTTATTTACTGCCCGGTACGTGATTATGACAAGTGTTTATCTTTGGGAAATGGCTCTCAAATTTCTTCCGTTTTTTTCATCATCACGTTCAAACCGTGGAGGGATCGCCGTTTTGATGCACTTGCCTTGAAATATTGGTCTGGACAGAACCATGGAAAAAGACTACGATAACAAATGAGTATCGCGGGTAGCGTTTTGAACGAAGTCACGCACACCCCGATGAGTTTAAACAGCATAAAAATATCGACGAGAACCGATCCATGCGAAACATTGTCTTTTTTACCGTGCTGACGTTCATGCTCGGGGGAATACTCCTGTCGATGTCAGGCTGTGAATCATGTAATACCAATAGCGATAACAAACGTTTTTGGTATCCCAGCTTCGAAAAGCCAGGCTATTTGGACGAATCACACGAATACAACATTCCCAACGGAAGCGATCCTTATATGGACGCGACTATTGGTCCTCGTGGCATGCAAGCTCGCCCAAACGGCTATGATCTTCCGGTGAGTCGGACAACACAATCGATCCAAACTTACGAACGTATCAAAGGCACGGATAAGTAAAATAGGCAGCATGGGAAGAAGCGTCCCTTTACTCATCGATTTTATCGGTAAAAAAGTGTGCCTGAACGACAAGGAAATTTGGGCAAAATGAAAAATTTGACGCTTGTCGCCTTGCCGTTTAGGTCGATTACATTATATTAAATAGTATGTTTGGCTCGCTTGGGCTTCTTGCCGGAAGTTCAAGACGGGGGGAATGGCGTTTGGCGTGCCCGAATTTGCCTGATTCGATAGATGATATAAGTATTTTATTTGTAATATCGAATCACAAATTGCAGTTTTTTACAGGATGTCGGACTATGAAAAAGGAAGTCGTAATTACGGGAATGGGGGTGTTGAGCCCCATCGGAAACACTCTTGACGATTATTGGCAAGCGTTGTGCGAAGGCAAAAGCGGAGTCGGGATTCTCAGCGCCATTCAAACGTCGCTCCCGGAGAAACCGTATGGCAGTGAACTTGCCGATTTTTCCCCAAAAGATTATGTCAAGCCGAAAAAAAATATCAAGGTCATGAGCCGTGATATTCAAATGGGATTCGTTGCGGTCGCTTTGGCCTGCGCGAACGCCGGTCTGATCCTGGAAGGGGACGCTCGTTCAGCCGATCCGGAACGAATGGGGGTCGTCTTTGGCTGCGACTTGATCGCTCTGGACCTCTTGGAGTTGACAGACGCCTTTAAATTGGGAATCTCTAACGGCAAGTACGATGGTTCAACCTGGGGTACGGCCGCCATGACGAAGATCATGCCGGTGTGGATCCTCACATATT
>JAQVID010000342.1 GCA_028695865.1 Thermoguttaceae bacterium
TTTTTAAAGCGGCGCTGAAGGTTCCGTTGCGAGACACAGATATGCTCGATCACATCGGCAACGAACAGGTTGGATGTAACATTTTTGCGAATATAATGGAGAGCGGCGACGACGTCCTCGTCGGGAACGGCAATGACGTCGGTCGATTGCCGGGTAACGACATCAAGGGGAGGGACAAGTATGGCGGGAGAATGCGGCGGTACATCCCCGTTCATTCTCTGCTGGAGCAGTTGGGCGGCCTCAAAACCGATTTGGGCCGAATTGAGTGGGATACTGGAAAGGGATGGATAGGTAAAGGAACAAAGGAAGGTATCGTCGTCGTTCCCCAAAACGGCGAGTTCTTCGGGAACCTTAATGCTCGCGACAATACAGGCATTGAGGACATGGCAGGCAAAGACATCGGTCGGCGCGTAAATGCAGCAGGGACGAGGGAGTGTTTTGAGCCAGTTGGTCAACTCGTTGAGATTTTTATCTTCCCAGAGAATCAGACCATTTTTTCGTTTGCGATTGACTCCGGGAAATATGGTTACGTGAAAACCACGCTCATGGATTCGCTGACGATAACCATCGAGTCGCCATTGGACCCACCAGTTGGAGACGGGAGCGTAAAAGGCATATTCCTGATAGCCTCGTTCGATAAAATGTTCGGCGGCCAGACGCCCGACCGCCAACCCATCCGATTCAACATCGGCCGGTCCGTTCTGATAGAGCTCGACAGAGGGAATTCCGGTTGCCGCGATCGCTTCGCTCAAGGCGGGAGAACCGCTTCGGGAAATAATCCCATCGCCGTGCCAGTCCGAGAGTAGTTGTTTATGCTGTTCGAAAATCTGTCGGTTTTCGTAGAGAATCCACCAGTGTGCATTTTGGTCCGAATAGCGGCGAACACCACGAGCGATTCCCCGGCCATGTTCGCGGGACACATCGATTATCAGGAGTATTTTTTTGAGGGTATTCATCATTCAACTTCGTTTTGTTTGGTAAAAGAACCGTGACGCAATCGTGGGGAACGCCATATTGCCTTGCTCCGACCGCCCTGGCGATTGCCGTCTGGTGGGGAACAACGAAAATTGTCAGGACGGGTAAATAAAATCGTCGGGGTCGTATCCGGTGGCACCGCATTCCGGGAGCCTGTCGATCTGCTTGACTTCATCGGGAGTTAAAGAAAAATCGAAGACGTTAAAATTCTCGCGAATACGGGACTCGGTAGCCGATTTCGGGATCGGCGAGACCCCTTTTTGAATCTCCCATCTGAGACAAATTTGGGCAAGAGAACGATTGTACTTGCCACTCAACTCCTTTAACAGAGGAAGCTCGAAAACCCGCTGCTGCGCAAGAGGACTCCAGGCCTGAATCAAAATGGAATGTTCAACGCACCAGTCGACGACGTATTTCTGCCAGAAGCCGGGATGAAATTCAATCTGGTTGACCATGGGCACAAAGCCGGTTCTCGCGATTAAATATTCCAAATGATGTGGACGACAATTGCAAACGCCGATCGCGCGAATTTTTTTCGCTTCGTACAACTGGATCATGGCTTCCCACGATTGGCCAAAACCGGACTTCCAATCGGTTCGTCGCTCCATCGGAATGGGCCAGTGAATCAGATACAAATCAACATAATCGGTTTGCAAAAGCAAGAGCGATTGTTCAAAGGCCCTGATTGTCTGTTCGAAGCCATGATCCCTGTTCCACAATTTGGTCGTTATAAAGAGTTCATTTCTGGACAAACCACTTTCGAGAACCGCTTGCCCTACGTTCTCTTCATTATTATAGGCCGAGGCCGCGTCGATATGACGATATCCGATCTCCAGAGCTTGTCGGACCGCTTTGGTCGCAACCGATCCTTTCTCCAGTTGCCATGTTCCGAAGCCAAGTTTCGGAATCGCAACGCCATTCATGATTGTGTACATTTCCATTTTCTGATTTCAGTTTCCTCTCTGTTATACTTGTCTGCTGATTCCATTTGAGATTTCCGACCTTTACAGCGGGAATGGCCCCGGGACCGCGAAATCTGCCGGGGACCAAAAAATAAAAGGGCGGTCATCCAAACTCATCCAAACTCATCCGAATAAAAAACGATTCTCTTTTGCGGCCTGTCGTCTCGTAAAGGACGATCACGCCCTTATTGCAGGGATGGTACCGGTACGGTTTCTCCTTGAAGTTGTTTGTCTTGAGCTCCTTTTTCGTACACCCCATAGAAAGGAACGTTCTGGTCCAGCCAGAGATAAAAATCGCGAATATCCCGGTCCGACAGATTTAAGTCTTTATGGTTTTTATCCTTAATGACTTTCGCGATGGGGGAAATATCGGAACCGCACTGGCCCGGCAGGGTGGAAATGTTGCGGTACGATGTTTTATGCCAGGCGTACCAACGAAGCCAGGGCTTGAGTTGAATATAACTCTGCGAGTAGGGCGGTTGCGGAGTCCCGGTCAATGGGGGGCGTATACCATTCTGCTTGCCACTGTGGCACGAAACACAATTTCGATCCAAGATGGGCTGGACAAAAAGCGGGTACGAAAACGGATTGGTATGCCTGGGACCCGGTGTTATTTCGGATGGGCCACGGGTAGCGGCCAGACTTCGACCATCGGAATTGGCCTGAACGGTGAGGGCCTGTTCATGGCAGCCAATACACCCGCGATTTTCGCCCGGCTGAAGATAAACGAGACTGCGCATCGATTGCACGGCTTTTCCCTGCTCGTCCACCGCCTGAAAATAGACGGGAAGACGAGCGGGAACCTTGAAATAGGCACTGCCGTCTTTTTCCACCGGTACCGTACCGAGCAGGAGGCGGGCATTTCCGGCAAAAGGATGTCCTATCGGAGGAACATGCCCCCGATGGCCCGGACCTTTAGGCAAGAGTTGGAAAATTCGCAATTCTTTAATGGGGCGGTCTTTTGGCAAGGGAACGAGGCTTTCGTTCACATTGGAGAGCATAAAGGTCCCGAAATCCGGGGCGTGGTCCGGCAACGCGGAAGGAATGACCGACGGCTTTTTCCGGACAGCGACCGGAATGGGAAACATGCTTGAGAACGGAGTGTCGTCTTCATAGAGCAGTTCAAGATTTCCGAAGGCATCCCGATAATAGAGTCGTAATTTTCCGCACCGGGTGGAAGAAGCGAGGAGTCCGCCCAGTGGATCATGACTGTACGCGGTCAGCCAGACTTCTTCCGAAAGAGGCCAGGGACTGTGATAATAGTGTTTGCATGATTTGTGATGGGAAGGAATTTCCGGCAAATTGACCTCGGGCGTCACGTTTTCGATACAGGAAAGATCATCTTCCGATTTCACGGGATCATAATGAATTTTCAAAGGGTCCAGGATCAGGATCGGTCCACCGATATCCAAATGATGTGCCCCACCGATCAACATGATTTTCTGAGAACCGGGAATCGCTTTGGCCTGATAACACGCGTTCACATCGTACGTGTAATTGCCAAAAAGAACAGCGGCCGCCGTTCCATTCGGATTGGTGGTCCAGAGCCCATGATGCTTGGAGGCATCCCGATCGACATAATCCCAGCGAGTATAGAGAATACGGCCATCGTGTGTCACGGTCGGATTCCATTCATTGGTTTCATGCCAGGAAAGGCAGGTGATTTTACCATCGGTATCGAGTCGGTGCAGCGTGTGGACCCGGAGAGGTTCCCAACCGCCGTGACACCGTCCGAATCCGCCGCGACGGGTCGAAACGAAAACAAGACTGCCATCCGGCATTTCCACCGGATCGAAATCGTCGTCATGTCCTTTTGTAAGTCGGGTCACCGTCCGATCGGCCAATTTCATTTTATAAAGATGAAATTTACCTTCGTCCTGTTGCATATATTCCGTTTCGAAATTGGAGTAAAAAGGTTGGGTCGCCAACGTTTTGGCGTCTCCTCGCGGCATGTCGTCCGGCTGTACTTTCGAAAAATCGGCAAACGCAAAATAAATCTCTTTCGCGTCGCAGGAAAGCGATAAGGTTTGAAAGACCCCTTTGGGAAATCGCCCTTCGGTCAGTGACTCCGTTTGGAACGACTTGCCCGGCCTGCTCAACAGAAAGACACCACCGCCATTCATGCCGCAAACCTGATAATAATAGGACATGTGCTCATGGAGCATTTGGCAGACAAAACGTTCCTTTTTGAGAAACACAATGGGTTGTCCGGTTACTTCCGGATTGGCAAGAGCGACGTTGCGCATTGCCGTTCTCAAGTCGAGATATTTTTGCGAAACAAGCTCAGGTGAAGTGGACTTGTCCGTTTTGGCAAGGCCCATTTGCCGATTCAATTCCGTCAAAAGTTCATTGGGACACCACTCTTCGTTTTCTGCCCAGTCGTAAAATTTACGGGCACGGGCGGTCAGGTCGGCCAACGAATCGCAAGACAAGCTCTTGTGGCCACGGTCCAATTCCTGTCGTTTCCAGTCCCGGACAATGGCGTCACGATACTCGTCGGCACGAACCAGAACGCTCAACAGCACAATGGCAAGAATATAAAGGACAGAACTCTTTCTCATGGTATTTCCTGTCAGGAGGTTAAGGATGGGGCAAATCATCGGATTCTTTAAAGATCGATATTTGCGGATTTCGTTCCTGTGGCGGGAACATCGAAGGTTAAAGAACCGTTCGACGCGTTGGGGGGAAGTTCCACCGGAACGTGTATTGGAATCGGTTTAGTACTTTTTGCCATATCCTCTTTAACGGACTCGGGCAGATTCCATTGAATATAAACTTGGCAAAGACCCGCGGGGCAAACCGCTTTTCCCGTAGTCGTTGTAATGATATACCTTCCCTGGGCGTCGGTTATGCCGGTTGCGC
>JAQVID010000343.1 GCA_028695865.1 Thermoguttaceae bacterium
CCGCACGTACTCATCCGCGTAACCAGGTTTAACTTTGAACAATACCGCTTTTCTCAGCATGCTTTCAACTCCTGTAATTTTTTCCTTCAGACAAATATTGCAATCAAATCGATTGCGAATGTAAAACGTTGACTTTCTGTAAGATCGCGTTTTAGACGATCCGATAAAAAAAGGGATGGGTACCCGGCCCCATCCCGGGGCCATGACCGCGTAACGCGAGCATGACCCAAACGTCATACCGCGACTATTTCAGCGGTGTTCCCTCGGCAGAGACGGTGACTTTTGCCCGCATGGGGAATGCCTTGTCAGTGTAATCGCAAGTGAACGAAAGCTGGTTGGCACCCGACTTCAACATCGGAAGCGGAGCCGTTGGCTTAAACGTCTTGAGACATTCGCCGGCACCACTGAAGAGTCGGCAATCGTTCACGCTACGACACTCAACGTACATGCCTGTTTCCATATCGACCGGGAACGTCGTTTTGAGACCGTTCACGACCACGGTCGGATTACTCGATTTAATTGTCTTGTAGACCAGAGCCTTGATTGGACCAATCTTGACGTTGCATTCTTTTCCAGCCGGAAGATTGTTCAGCCAGAGTTGCATTTGTCGAACATCGTTGTATCGGGCATTGCCTGTATAATGGTCGTAGACGTGATAGCCTCCCGACTTGGGCCATTTGTAATCGCTAATGCGAACCGATTCCGATTCAAGAAGCTCAAAGAACTTCCATCCTTTGAAATCGACCTTGACGTAATTACTGCTTTGGAACGACGCGAAACCATCGCCACTGAACGGTCGGAAATCGAGAATTTCGCCGTTGCCGTCGCCGTAAATCCAGACCCCCAGGCCGATCCGCGACTTAAAGTCGATCGGGGCCGGGAAGGTTTGAGTCAACTTGGTCCAGGTTGCGTCTTGCGGCGAGGTTCCATCGCTTTTGGCCGTAATTTCAAACGCGGGCTCTTTCGTCGCAGGGACTATCGCGTCGGACTTTTTGACCGAAGCGGTAATTCCGGCTGCCGCTTTTTCGAACTTCAATTGATCGCAATTGGAAGCGTCCAAAATCGTCATGGCCGACGAATCGTGATAAGGATAAAGCGTTCCGAGTGCCTCGATACGCAACTGCACCGGCTGAGCGGCAAATTTGTTCTTGACCGTCCACTTGACGCTTTCATGATCAAGTCCGCAAATCTTGTGCTTGTCGAAGAAAATCGGTTTGAACTTCCAGGTATTGCCGTCTTGGAACAGGCGGAATTCCTTGCCGGGAATACGCAATTGGGCGCAAATGTCTTCATTGAAGTATTTCGCGAGCCGAAGTTCTTCGTACTGCTTGATTATCGCGATGAATTCTTTCCAAACGGGGTGTGCTTCCTGAACATCTTTTCCAACATTACCGATGAAAGAGAATCCGGCGTTGTTGCCGATCATTTTGCAACCGATGTACTCAATATCGTCCTAATACATATTCTCGTATTTGGGCCAGGAATTGGCAATAAATCCCCACCAGCCCAGTTGCAGTGGCAGATAAAGACCGCCGTCTTTCATGGAACCGTATTTGAGAATCTCGGGCCAGTGTCCCATCCAGCAACCGTGCTGATATTCTTCATTGGCCTTCATGGACGCGATATGAATATCCATGAAGCGTTTATAACCGCGGTGGCCCATGTCCCAAGCCTGATACCGGTTGCGGTAGTGCCACCAGTGATGAACCATGCCGGCATATTCGACGCCAATGGGCTTTTTGAGCCGTTTCATGACCTCGAAAATGAACTTGTCGCCATAGTACCAATAATTCTCTTTCCCCCACATGTGCTGAACGCCTTCGATCGCGTCGAAATAAACCCCGTCAAAGCCGCAGTCTTCAACGATTTCCGCCGTCTTGGCCGCAATTTCGTCAAACAATTTGGAGTCCGGTCGCGGAACATACATGCCGCTCCAGTACGTTTTAAGCCAACCGACAGAAGCATTCGCGTTGTGTGCCGCCGCCCGGGTTCCCTGAAATCCGCGCGTACAACCGGTAAACTTGTACGGAGCTTCTTTCGTGACCCCGGTGAACTCAATGATCTCATCGCCAATTCGAATGGTACGATTACCGACGATCGTCCACCCTTGCTCCGTCGATACATCTGCTGTCGATTCCTTGACGATCATTTCTGTCGCTTTTTCATCGATAGCCGAAGCAAGCGTAAAGCTCGAAATAATATCAAGATCAGGATGCGGTATCGGCTGCACATACTTCGATTCGATACTGATGAACATGGTGTAAGTATGGAGCAGAGAAGAAATGCCCTGCTTATGCAACTTGTCCACGACCTTTTTATAATCTTTCCAGCCGTTGGGGAATCGAACCGGGTCCATTTCAAAACTGCCGAACAGGAAGAAATACGGCTTGTGCGCCTCGTTCTTTTTCGGTATTCGCCAAGCCCCGTGTTTGATTTCCCGCGTACCGTGGTTATCGATCTGTGTGAAACCGAATTGTTTGAGCAAGTCAATCCATTCATCGACCGTTTCGTCGCAAAGCGTTCCGGAATTGATCAAATACGAGCCGAACCCTTCTTTCGATTGCAGAGCCCAGGCACCGCCCTGATCCGAGAACGGAACGTCGGGCGCAGCCTGTGTCATGATATCGCGAATGGTCGGCAGGATCGCTTTTTGGGGAACGCCGACCATGGCCGCTTTCGCGTTTGCAAAGCCAAATCGCTTGTAACACGCGGCCCAAAGCTCCGTGTTGAGTGCCGGAAGCTGATAAACATGAGTGTGCAGATTGAGCGAAAGAGCACAAGCGGCAAACGGCTCATAAGGCTTTGCTTCCAGCGTAAGCGGTACATTGAGGAACGCAAACTCATCGGGCTGGCCGGTGACGTCGATTACTTTGAAAAGAATGCGCCCTTTCTCCGATACAACGTTTACCCGGGCCACGCAATTGATTCCCTTGAACGTGTAACGCAAAACGTCGTTGTCAAAAGCAACGGATGAAGGAACAAAAACCTTGTCCCCTTTTTTCACATAGGCGCAGTACGCCTGCTCCACCTTGCCGCCTGTTTTGGCGTAATTTTTACCGCTGGCCTTGTCGATCAGGGCAATGTTTTTTCCTTCAGGCGAAACTTCATATCGAAACGAGTCGCACTGCAAAACGATATTGTTATTCTGCGTTTTGGCCGTACCCACACTGCATAACCCGACGGCCAGAAGAACGACAGACAAGCAGACTTTTGTTATCGCTGAAATTCTCATGTTTTATTCTCCGTGTTCTTATTGAAGAGGTTTTCCTTCGGTAATAACGGTAATCTGAACCCGGGTACTTGTTGTGTGATTCGTACTGCAAGTGAACGTCACACTATTGTTTCCCTTTTTGAGTTCAGGCACACCACCGACTGGTTTGACCCGTTGAACCGGTTTGCCACTGGCATCGTAAACCTGACAAAAACCGTCGGCCAGAAGTTCAAAGTACATTCCTGTTTTCATCTTGACCGGCAGAATCATTTTCTGTCGATTGACGACAATGAACGGATTTTCAATTTCAATCGGCATGGTCGGCAGTGCTTTGATCGGGCCGATCAAGCATTCCGTTTTTTCACCGGTCGGGAGGTTGTTGAGCCAAATCTGGAACGAGTCAAGTTCGGAATACTTGGCGGCACTGCGGTAGTTGGTGTAAACGAAATATCCTTTCGTTTTGGGCCAAACATAATCACTCATTGCGGTCGATTCGGATTCAATCAACTCAAAATATTTCCAACCGGTGAAATCGACTTTGATAAAATGATCGGATTTGCCGTAATGAACCGGATGCGATTCGACCCGCAAGTCAATGATTTCGCCTTTGCCGTCGCCCTTGACCCAAACGCCAAAGGCTTGCTTCGCTGAAAGATCAAGCGGAGTGGTCAGCGGCTTTCCCATGAATGCCCAGGAAGCGTCGCGAGGAGCCGACTTGTTCACACCGGACAGGCAGACCACTTGATCGCTCATGCCGGGGATGGTCTGGCCCGGCTTTGTCTTCATACTGATCTCAACGCCGTCAACGGTCTTTGACTCGGACAGGTCGCCCGCTTTTGCGTAGTCCGTCATGACAACCTGACCCGGATCGTCGTATGCTCCGCACGACATGAGTACTTCAAGTCGCATCTTGAGCGGCTGGGCGTCATAAGCGTTTTCAACATTCCACTTGCCGCTGGGATGACTCAAACCGCAAACCTTGTGCTTGTCGTAGACCACCGGTTTGAACTTCCATTTGCCATCGCTTGCTTTGAACAGAGTGAATTCTTTGCCTGGCTTGCGAAGCTCGGCCCGAATCGATTCGTCAAAATAATTGCTGTGACGAAGTTCATCATATTGCGCAATCATCCGTGCGTAACGCAAAAATTCCGGGTTGTTTTTCAGACGACCTTTATCCAATCCACTGGTCATGGAAAGACCGGCGTTATTGCCGATCATCTTGCAGCAGACATATTCAATATCGTCGTAATAAGTCGGCTCTGTTTTCGGATCAGTCCAGGCATGCATATCGGACCAGCCCAGTTGCAGCGGCAGGAAGAGTCCGCAATCTTTCATGGGAGCATATTTTTGGATTTCCGGCCAATGCCCTTCCCAACATCCATGTTGATATTCCTGACCGGCTTTCATGGCCGCGATATGTATATCCATGAACCGCTTGTATCCGCGACGCGGTTTGTCCCACGCCTGATAACGACTGCGATAATGCCACCAGTGGTGCATCATGCCGGCATACTCAAAACCAACCGGCTTCTTCAGGTGTTTCACAACGTCGAAGACGAATTTTGAACCGTAATACCAATAATTTTC
>JAQVID010000344.1 GCA_028695865.1 Thermoguttaceae bacterium
GATACAACCGTTCCTGTTTTGAATGCCGAGTTGGTCGAGTATTCAAGCACGTACCAAGCGGCGTCTTGAACAGTTGACCACGAAACACTTATCGTTGAATCGCCCGTTGGCTCAACTGTTTGGAGCAAAGGCGAATCAATGTGAATCGGAAGAGTGATTCCCGCCGAATTCGTTGTAATATAAACGGGAAAAGAATGCGTTGTCTCACTGCCGTCCGATTTGACACCCCAAAGCGTAAAAACGTATTGCGTCCCTTTTTCCAAGCCGGAAACCGTGTAAGTGCCCGCCTTGGAATACGATAATTCGACAGGATCCGTCTTGACCGGATACTTCGCGTAATATTGCAAAACATAACTGACCGCGCCACTGACCGCCGACCAATGGAAGGTTGCCGCCGTCGAATAAACCGCGTCTGAATAGAGCACCGGAGCAACTGCCGATTCATCACCCGGCGTGTAGCCGGCCGAATTGGTCGTGACCAGATAATTGAAACTCCAATTCGAATTGGAGTAGGCCGGGTTGCTTGACGTGGCCATGACGTTGAACGTGTAACCGGTGGCAGGAAGCAGGCCGGAAACAACGCAAGATGTCGTCGTATTACCGCTAAGTGTTTTGGTTCCTTGTATGGCTCCGGTCGTACTTAATCGCCACTGCAGAACATATCCCGACGAGTTGGCGACATTGTTCCACGACATCGTTACACTCTTGGAGCCTATCGTCGGCGCATTGAAATTCGGGGCCGGAAGCTGCTGAACTGAATCGCCTGTCTCCGTGGTTGCCGGGTCGGAGACCGCGGAAAATTGTCCTCGGGTGCCGCCGTTTGCGACAAGCGTTTCACCCAAATTGGCCGGACTGTAGCCGTTATAAAGAAAACTGGTATTGTTGTTCGTGACAATAAAATTGTACAGCCACGGATAGCTTGCCCGAATTCCCGGACCATATACAGGGTAATCAAACAATTCTTTTAGATCGCTTACAAGATTGGCCGGAATCGGTACTTCGACATTGGTCTGTCGCTGCAGATTAAGCTCAATACCACCGGCGTCAAGGAGTCCCAAAACGACATCGGTACACTGGTGCGATGTCGCATGGTCAGAGTCGGGAAGGAGCACATAGTTGCCAGGATTGGCAATGGTATCTTGCGTGTAAGTCAACATGGCGACATAATCGCTCATGCTGTCAATCCAGTATGTTGCGTAGGCGTCAGAAGTTGGGGCGGTTTCTTCATGGCATATGCCAGGTGCGACGATATTGCCCGAATTGAGAAGCATTTCCACGGGAGAGGATTGCGTATCTGCCGAATATCCCCAACTTTTATTGATCAAGTTTCCCAAATTACTTGACAGTGTTGAACTGCCGGTGATCAACGAATTACTTCCGCGAAAATCCCAATACGAATGGCCGACGTCGCAACTGACACATGTATTGATATCATTGTTATTGAGAATCGCCGTAAGCAAAGAACCGGTCACATAATTGCTGAAGACAGCCGGGGCCGTGCTGCCCGCTTCGGGCTGATCGGTACAAACCGAGACGTTGGCCCACGCGATTCGCACGTTGAGCGTCTTGGCCGATTCAGTTGCGTTAAGCAGATTGTCGCCATTCAGATCATGCCAAATCGTGATAGAAAAGTCGCGACTCGGCGAGGTTTTTCCCGTGGCGGTCCAAACAAGCGATTCGGAGAAAAAATTCGCGTTCACCGAACCAAAAGTCTGAGACCAATATTCACCCGCCGATTCGTCATTGAACTTCCACACGATTGGACCGGCGGTATCGTCCGTTTTTCCTTGCAAGACAATTTCGGCGGTCTGCTCTTCGGTTTGAAGGACGATCATGGAATCGGAAGGCGTCGAAAGAGTACCGCAATTCCAAACCGTGTCCGTACTGCTTGCTTCCAGGTAGTTGTCGTATCCGGCGCTATCGGTAACCCGGGCCCAGGAGACGCTCAAAAGTTGCCGCGACTCCAATTCCTCAAGGCGGAGTGTCCTGCGAAGAAACGCGTTTGTATTCTTTTTGTTCTGCTTACGTCCGGCAAAAAATGAAAAACTCATCGTCCAGGCCCCCATGTTTTGTTAAAGGATAGATACAGGCTACAGGAACGCTCCCAGGGCATCTGTTTTCCGGTCAACCCCAAGGAGACATTATATCATAATCTTGTGGTACATGTCCAGTGAAGTTTGCAAAAAACAGGGAGAATCGACACGAGCGGGCACCCCCCCTAATCAGATATGCAAAAAAAGGAAAAAGTTTTCAAAAAAAACGCGATTTTAAGAAAAAAACTCTGGTTCAGCAGAAAAAAAGTCGCAGTTCTGTCCGCAGCCCCGGGTTCACCAGCTCCGGCTAAAGCACTCGCGCGGTTTTACGGTGGGGAGAAACTTGGTGATACGGTTTCCAGCAGCAAGCAGGATTTCATAAAGCGAGCTTATTTGATTCACATGCCGCGTGGCCGGAAGCCCCGTTTTCCGGAGATAAACGGGGAACCCGTGACCACGTTCAAACGATATTTGGGGGGCGACACGCCGAAATTACGGCGAAACGCTCTCACCGCCGCTAATCGAGCCAAGAGCCCCCCAAACGCCGAACGGACTTGGCCCGAACGGCTCTGATTTGCTTGCGTCTGACGGATAGGAAGCCGTTCCACCGGCAGCAACAGCGTAGTCAAGATCCCCTGTATTAATCGTTTCAGAAATAAACATGACACTTCCATCTGCCCGCAACACGTTAGCACCACCGGAATGATTACTTGACGCGGAGTAATACCCTTCCACGTGGTTTTCCCGGGCACACTGTGGTGAGTTCGGGGCAAGCACCGTGGTGAACATGGCCGTATTGACACGACCATCCTGCCAAATATATCCACGCCCATAACCCATGGAAAGCCCCGACGCGTAAACCGACGAATCGTTTGTATCGCGTTTCGACAAGCAGGTTCGCGGCGTTCCGGAGCTGGTGCCAATAACGGAACCAATAAGTGCAACGTTATTCCTGATCGTTTTGGCGTTGACTCCGCTATTGCTGTAGCCGGTGAGCGTTTCAGCCATTGCGATTGTATTGGACGTTCCGTCGACAATGGCCGCGAAATCCCTGGCATTGTAACCTGTATTGCCATTGGCATCTGTTCCAAATCCGCCTCCGAAGAAACCGCGACTGTTCTTTTGAGAGAAATACAGGTTCATAATGGCGTCGCCATTAGAGCCAAGGTAATTACATTTTGAATTGCTTCGTAATTCCGCTTTTTCCAGACTGTGACCGTCGGAAGGACAGTGCATATACGAAATATCGGCTTTCCACCAAGTCGCTTCTGTCAAAAGTGCGGCCGTCTGCCCGGCATTGGTTCCTGTTTTGACCGTTTGGGCCACAATCGTATCGTAAAGAGCCTGCTGCTCGCAAAACGGAAGAAGCGGAATGTGAAAACTTGCACAATAGTAATTGTAAGATCCAGACCCTTTCGCGACTCCCGTGCATTGCGGCGGAAAAGATTGATGTGTATCGTGGTAATTGTGAAGTCCAACGCCATACTGTTTGAGGTTATTGGTACACTGCATGCGTCGTCCTGCTTCCCGAGCCGCCTGAACTGCCGGTAAAAGCAATGCAATCAAAATTCCAATAATCGCAATGACGACCAACAGTTCAACAAGTGTAAAAGCACACGCCTTGTGAATACTGACCAAAGGGCTTGTATTGCCCCTCTTCTCTGAATCGATATGCCTGTTTTGCATAATCAAGACCTCCGTTCGTTCGTCCAAAAAAAGTTTTAATAAGTTTGTTTATCGCACATTATATATATGACAGCGCGACAAACATAACTTGTTACCACAATATGTTTGAGTACACATATATTGCATGCCCATACAAAAAGTTTAGGAATCTTCTTTATTTTATCACAGAATACCATTTTCTGCAAGTTTTTTTTGAAGAATTTTCGCGCGTCGAACAGATTTGTTTGTGTACTTCGTCAGAAATGTAAGAATCATCAATATCGTCTTGCGATACGTACCCCAAAGAATCCCCAACCGCTCATCAGTTTTTTACTGCCGATTCGGTGATTCATTCCCCATTTGCCATTGGAAAACGGGGGGCAGGCCGCACAACACGAAAT
Organism: Thermoguttaceae bacterium; assembly: GCA_028695865.1. Classification (GTDB taxonomy): domain Bacteria; phylum Planctomycetota; class Planctomycetia; order Pirellulales; family Thermoguttaceae; genus JAUNBG01. Next base: position 4,100 of record JAQVID010000344.1, read on the forward strand.
GAAGTAAAACCCGCTTAGTCATAAAGAGGCACCCCAATATCACCACAGACAAGCGTGCCAACATAGGGAGCGGCTTGCGGCAGAAAGAGTCCCGGTTTGTACACGGCCAACGTACAGGTCAGCGTGGCGTGAACAGCCTGTCCGCAGCATGTTCCGGTGTCAGCGTCCAATCCGCTTGGAAGGTCGACGGAAAAGACAGGCTTGTCCGATTCGTTCATCCATCGAACGAGTTGGTCATAAGGGGACCGCAGCGCCCCGGCAGCTCCTGTTCCAAGCAGAGCGTCAATAATCCAAAAGAAATCGTTTTCCGAAGATTTCCGGGAAAACAAAGCAGACATGCGGTCGCTTTGAAACGTTTCAATCGTCAGACGTTTGGCAGCCGGCATCGCGAGACTGCCGAAGGCCTGCGAAGAATCGGATTGACGCGGTACAGCAGGAGAAGTTGACGCCAGGTCCACAAGGCGTTTCAAAATACGATATTGAACGGCGGCGTCACCAGTATACTCTTCACCGGAAACAACCGTGCATACATGAACAAACGCTCCGAGCAAAAGGAGACGTCGGGCAACAACAAAACCGTCACCGCCATTATTGCCTTTTCCACAAAGTATTAAAAACCGCTTTTCACGAAACGGGTTCCATTTGCCGGCCGCCGAAGGCAAGACGCAAAAGGTTGCTTCCATTGAGTGCG
>JAQVID010000345.1:0-1573 GCA_028695865.1 Thermoguttaceae bacterium
ACTCACACTCAAAACCATGGTACCGGTCTGGCACTGGCTATTTGTAAACGAATGATCGAAAAAATGAGTGGCGAAGTGCTTCTCAACAGTATTCCCGGGAAAGGTTCTGAATTCAAAGTCATTCTTCGAGATGTCCCCTGGACGACCCACAAGATCGAAAATGTTGAGATTCCGCCAACAGAACCCCCTGTGGCTTTGTCCGTGTCAAAACGCGTTTTGGTTGTTGACGACGTGGCGATGAATCTCAAGGTGATGTCTGCCTTGCTCAATAAATTGGGACAACACGTTATTACTTCGACCAGTGCTGACGAAGCTTGGAACATTTTACAAAACACTCCCGTTGATGTGCTCTTAACCGATTTGTGGATGCCTGGAATGAACGGTGCGGAACTGACCTCCAAAATTCGACAATCCAAAAAATTCGACAATCTCGTGACTGTCGCCGTTACCGCTGATGTGCAAGGTGAAAAGACTTTTGATATGTCGGCCTTCGATTTCGTTATGACCAAACCTGTTACCATTGATAAATTGCAGCGTTTTATTGCCAAAATAAGCAATTCAGTTGACTAATAACAGCAAAGCTTATGGAGGGCGTTTTTTTTCTTTTTGGCCCTCCGATTCAGAACTTGCGGGGCTTACCCAGCCTGCATGTCTTATCCTCCGCGAAAGCCTCGCCCCGGGCAAAAAAGGGGTGCGGCTTCAATATTTTATACAAAAGTTCAAATAAAGAAAAAATGTCATTCATGAACGAACGCTAGATGAGCGGTTCCGGAAAGCCTGTTTGATATAAAAGCACATATCATAAGTTCTGTAAAACAAGACATGTACGGTCGCCCCGCCCGTAATCTCCAAAAGTTTTGCAGCGGCTCATTGAGTAGTCGGTGATGTCCCAAAAAAATATTTTTTCCCTTGCAATTTTTGGCAAAATGACAATAATAAGAATAGAGATATTACAGGAATCGCCTTTCCGCCATCGTCTGTGTTGCCCCGGAAAGACAAGCGGAGAATTGTAAGCACAAAACGTTGTGTGGAGTTGAGCCCTTGGAGTTTCTTGTTGTACTCGTGTTATATGACACGGTCATATAGGTTTACCCCTTGCGTGTAAATCTGTCTCCATGGAGACACACGCGTTTCAAATATAAACAAATGATGATAAAGGAAAGAAAGTTAATTTTTTCGGAGAATTATGATGTCCAAAGTATGCCGATATGGTTTTACTCTGATTGAGTTGTTGGTTGTTATCTCAATAATAGGCCTTTTGGCTGGTCTGCTCCTCCCCGCTGTACAAAATGCAAGAGAAGCAGCACGAAGAACAATATGTATTAACAATCAAAAAAACATCGCCCTGGCTCTATTGAATTATGAAACCAATAGAGGCAAGTTCCCCATGGGGCGTAATAACGTTCGAATTACCGGGGTTAATAATTCGACTTATGGTTCCGGGAGTACCTTGAATACCGCTCTAAATACCGCACTCAAAACTACGGAGACTTACGTTGGTTGGCAGGCCATGATCTTCCCGTATATGGAAAACATGCCGCTTTGGGAAAACTTGACGACCAAGGCAGATACC
>JAQVID010000345.1:1583-4769 GCA_028695865.1 Thermoguttaceae bacterium
GCAAACCGCAAAATATTCGGCTTCCTTCCTATTGGTGCCCCTCGGCCGGCCGTCAGGAAGACGGGCAGATAAGCTATGTTGTCAACGCAGGTTACAATGACATGGCCTGGGGCTGGCGAAACAGTGGTTCCGACAAAAAATATTTGCTGTGGAAAGAATCGTATGACGACACGGTACATCATGATGTCGTTGGCGAGTTTAGTACATACAACGGAATTTTTCACGACGGTAAAGACCCGGAATTGTGCGGCGTTGTTTGCTTGGACGACCTGAAGGACGGTGCTTCGAATACACTTATGGTTTCCGAAAATCTCCAGTTCAATGATGTTTGGGCAACGGATGAATGGCGTTACGGATTCTGCTGGCCCTTGACCTGGATTAAAGATCGAAACTGGAAATTCAATAATCAGACCAATGTAGCCGTGACATGCGATTTTCTGTCCAATGTTACAGCCGCGTTCAATCCGAACCGACCGACTTATCCGGGGAATGTTCAAATCAGTCCAAAGACAGGCGGTTACGGGGGAACGGGCTGCATCACGCAATATCACGGTAGAAACACGCCGACGTCAATCAATTTCTGTGCAAGAAACATTTCCGTTAGTTCGTGTGCCTGGCTGACTGCCCGACCGTCCTCGGCGCACCCCGGTATTGTGATGGCCGCCCGGGCCGATGGTTCTGTCGGTGTCGTCAATGAGCAGATTAGTGTTGTCGTCTATGTCTCGAATATGTGTCCTTGCGATAAAAAATCGTTTTGTAATGAATTAAACGACCGTCTCATTTTGTCCACCGAATTGGATAACTGACACAGCAATATTTTATGCTGCCGATACTTCAATTTTCGATGATTCAACCCCTGTTTGCCTTTGGAAAACGGGGGGAATCACGAATAATCAAGTTACCGTGAACCAAGTACGGTCAAATGATCTCTTGAAGACCTTTAAGTGTGTGTTATAATATATAGAATGTTTTTGCCTTGTGGCAGGCCAGATTATATTGTTATTACCGCGTTTAAGAACAGAGGTCAATATGGATTCCCAGAAGAAAGCCGAATCGGTTTCGGCGGATGAATCTCTTCCGCAAAATACAGGCGTTAATTTCCCCAAAGCGGAAGAAGCCTTGGTGAAATTTTGGAACACAAACAGTATTTACGACAAGGCAATGGCGTTGCGTCGCAAAAACAATGCTGGTACGTTCGTTTTCTATGAAGGACCTCCGACCGCTAACGGATTGCCGCACCCGGGCCACTGCCTCACCCGGGCAATCAAAGACCTTTATCCGCGGTATAAATCGATGAAAGGTTTCTTGTGTGAACGCCGCGCCGGTTGGGATACGCATGGTCTGCCGGTGGAAGTCGAAGTCTGTAAAGAGCTTAAAATTCATTCCAAGGAACAGATAGAAGAATACGGAGTTGAGCCGTTCGTTCATCGCTGTGTAGAAAATGTGTTCCGTTATACGAAACAGTGGGAAGAATTAACGCAGCGAATCGGTTTCTGGATCAACCTGGACAAGGCGTATGTAACGTTCCACAAATCGTATGTCGAAAGCGTGTGGTGGGCACTGAAATCATTATTCGACCGAGGTCTTTTATATCAGGGATACAAAATAATCTGGTGGTGGGCACAAGGCGGTACGGCTCTTTCGTCGGGCGAAGTAGGGCAGGGGTATCGTGAAGTCGCCGATCCAAGCGTGTTCGTTCGATTTCCCGTCGTTAATGATCGCAAGGACCCTCGATTTGACAATGTTGATTTGCTTGTTTGGACGACAACGCCGTGGACTCTTTCGAGTAATCAGTTTGCCGCGGTTCATCCGGAACTTGAATATTCAATTGTGACACTTGTCGACGCCGATGGCAACGAAGACCCGCGAAAATTGGTCATTGCGTCGGCGCTGGTCGAAACGGTTGTGGCCAAAGCGAAGAAAACGGCGAAGGTCGTTTCCGTACTGAAAGGGAGTGAACTGGTTTCACTGCGATATATCCCGCCGTTCGACTGTTATTACAAAACGCTCGGCGACCGTAAAGGAACACTCTGTTCCGGTGGCGAAGAGCATATTGCCTGGCGTGTTTGCGCCGCCGATTTCGTAACGACCGATTCCGGAACGGGTTTGGTCCATGAAGCTCCGGCGTTCGGTGAGGTTGACTTCGATGTTCTGGCACAGGAGCAAACCCGCTTCGTGGCAGGGCAGGGGCCTGAACTGATTTGCGCCGTTGCCCCCAATGGTAATTTTACCGCCGATTTTCCCGAATTTCAGGGGCGCTGGGTCAAAGACTGCGACCGTGAAATCATTCGAATCTTGCGTGATCGTGGTACGCTGTTTCTTCAGGAGCAGTATGTTCATGAGTATCCGTTCTGCTGGCGAGCGACGAAAGACCCGCTCATTCAATATCCGCGACGCAGCTGGTTCATTCGGACAACTTCCATTCGCGATGACATGCTTGCCAATAACGAAAAAATCAATTGGTTGCCGGAGCATATCAAGCATGGTCGGTTTGGCAACTTTTTGGCGACGAATGTCGATTGGGCACTCTCGCGTGAGCGTTATTGGGGAACGCCGCTTCCTATTTGGGTATGTGAAGAAACCGGATACATGGAAGCAATTTCTTCTTATGATGAACTGTTGGCCAAGCCGGGCATTGAAGGTCAAATGGTATGGCAGCGCGCACACGACGCGGCCAAACAGGAAGCGGGAGCAAACTGGAACGACGAACAGGAAAAACTTTGGGAGCATCTCAAGGTACACAAACCTTATATTGACGCGATGACTTACCAGTCGCCCAAGGCGCCGGGCAAGCGAATGCGTCGTGTGCCGGAAGTCATAGACTGCTGGTTCGATTCAGGTTCCATGCCGTTTGCCCAAGTGGGATATCCGCATGTCGCCGGGTCACAAGAAGAATTCGCCAAGAACTTCCCTGCCGATTTTATCAGTGAAGCGATTGACCAGACTCGCGGTTGGTTCTATTCGCAAGTCGCGATTAGTACGCTTTTGTTCTCGGATCGCAAAGAGTATCCGCACCCGTTCCGCAATTGTATCGTGTTGGGACTTATGCTCGGTGAAGACGGTCAGAAGATGTCGAAGTCTCTCCGCAATTATCGAGAGCCGCGTGAAATTTTCGATAAGTACGGAGCCGATGCCCTTCGGTGGTATTTCTATGCCAATCAAACGCCGTGGACTTCAATCCGTTAC
>JAQVID010000346.1 GCA_028695865.1 Thermoguttaceae bacterium
TTGTAGGAAACGGGTCGTATTTGCCAACAGATAAAGCCGTCAAGGGTGGCTCGTATAGCGCGATTATCGGAAGTAATATCGTCGGTCCTGAAGGAGGTCAGGTTTTGGTCGATGAAACCGTTTCACTTCTGAAAGAGCTGTGGCCCAAAAAATAATCGTGGTTAAGGAGATTGATCATCATGAAACGTAAAGCAACCTTATTGTTTCTCATTGTCGCTTTCTTTTCGTGGTCGGCATTCGGCGCGGACTTGAAAATCGGGAGTGGTACCGTCGATTTCACCCCGCCGCGACCGGTGTCGCTGGACGGCCAAATGGGAACGCGAATTTCCAAAAAGGCAATCACGCCCATCACCGCGAATATTTTGGCTCTGGAAGGGACCAATCAAAAAGGAAGGAAGAGCTGCTGTGTGATTGTATCGTGCGATATGGTCGGAATTCGACCTGAATTTGAAAACGCGATTCGGACCGAACTGAAAAAGCTCTTGCCCGACTTCGATTTGCACAACGTCATGCTCTGTGCTACACACACTCATACCGCGCCGGTCGCCGACGATAATAAGTATTATATTAACCCGAAATACGATTGTATGCCGCCCGGAGAATTTGTCGCTTTCGCGAGCAAGCCAATTGCCGATGGTATTGCCCGGGCATGGAATAATCGCAAGCCGGCCAAATTTTCCTACGGTCTTGGTCAGGCCTTTGTCGCTCAATGCCGTCGAAGTGTCTACGCAAACGGTCAGGCCCGCATGTACGGCAAAACGAACGAGTCGGGATTCCGTAATATTGAAGCTTTTGAAGATCGGGATGTTAATACGATGTTCTTTCACGATGCTTCCGGAAAGCTTCTTGCAGCTGTTGTCAATGTAAGTTGTCCGGCGCAGGAAGTTGAAAGTTTGAGCAATCTTCACGCCGACTATTGGCATTTCGTTCGTGAGTATCTGCACAAGATTTGGGGGCCTGGGGTCGTCATTGTCGCGTTGTGTGGTGCCGCAGGCGATATGTCGCCTCACACGCAATACCGCAAAGTCGCCGAAGACCGTATGTCGCAATTGCGAGGACTTACCCGGGTAGAGGAAATAGGGCGCCGCGTAGCGGTCAGTGTGGCCGATGTTTACGAAACGGTTAAGGACGAACAGTTCACAAATATTCCGTTTGAGCACACCTACGCCGTACTGGACCTTCCGCAACATCGAATCACGCAAAGCGAATACGAGCAGTCCAAAGCGGAAGCCGCTTTGCTTAAGGACGTTGTGAAGAAGGATCCCAATCGTCGCCGTCTTTTGAGTTGGGCTCAAACGATTGTTGACCGATACGGAAAGCAGCAAAGCGATCCCAATGCTTCGTTCAAGATTCCGGTGCACGTACTGCGCATAGGTGATACGGCGGTGTGTTCCAATCCGTTCGAACTTTTTACCTCGTTTGGAACGCAGATCAAATCGCGTTGCGCGGCCAGACAGACCTTTGTCGTTCAGTTGACCGATGGCTGCGGAATTTGCGGAACAGCTTCCAGCGCAGGATACCTTCCGACTCGCGAGGCTTATGCCGGAGGCGGATACAGTGCCATTGTCAAGAGCATATCGGTTGGTCCGGATGGAGGCCAAAAACTCGTCGAGGAAACTCTCGACCTTATTGATCCCATGTTCAAGTAATTCAATGAGTAAACAGGTGTTCCAGGACCGCGTGGTTTGCAACACCTGTAATTTACTCGGGTGGTATATACCCCTTTAAAACAAGTGTGGACAAAATATTGGGCCGTGAGGCTTGCCAGCGTTGACGCGGCGCCCGCCTTACCCCCCTTCCCCAATTGGTATTCCCGCCGGTTGGGTTCCTTCGGAATGAACTCTCAATTTAAAGATTGGGTAACCCGTCGTGTTGAATCAAAAGTATTTCGTTTTTTCAACTTTATACAAAGGAGATTGAATAGATGACAACTCAAAAGTCAAGCAGCATCACCCGACGTCAATTCGTCGGGACGGTCGGAACGGGTGCTCTGGCGATCTCGCCATTCCTTGTTCCCGGCTCTGTACTGGGTAAAGACGGACAACTTCCGCCGAGTGAACGTATAACCATCGGCATGTTCGGAGTGGGCAATCGGGGCAGTTCTTCAATAAGCGCCATGCGTCCGTTGCCCGACCATCAGATTTTGGCAATCGCGGACTGCCGTCGTGAACGGGCCGAACGGGCACAAAAAACCGTGAATGGAATGTATGCCAACCGAATAGAAGCAGGCGAATAAAAAGGTTGTGATATTTACGCCGATTTCCGCGATGTCCTTGCTCGCGATGATATTGATGTGCTCTGGGGAACTGTCCCTGACCACTGGCACGGCCCGATCTATAGCCGAATGATTCAGTCCGGAAAAGACATTTACGGCGAAAAACCGCTTACTCGATACATTCGACAAGGCGTTAAAGTTTGTAAAATGGTTCGCCAATACGGAACGGTCTTTCAGGTCGGAACGCAGCAGCGAAGTTCACCTCACTTCCGTTTGGCGTGCGAACTTGCCCGCAACGGTTATTTGGGTAAGGTTCACACCATCGAAGTCGCGGCACCCGGCGGAACCGCTTATCCGTGCGAACCGCCGTGTGAGGTGCCCGAAGGTTTCGATTGGGATATGTGGACCGGTCCGGCTCCCATGTTCCCATTCGACAAGCGACGCGTTGAGTGGTTGGCCATGTACATGATTTCTCATTACTGTGCCGGCTTCGTGACGAACTGGGGGGTTCATCATCTTGACATCGCCGGTTGGGGAATTCCGGAAGTCTTCCGCAAACCGTTTACTGTCGAAGGGCAGGGGGTTATGCCCGATTACGGTATGACCGATACCTGGATTTCCTGGCGTGTCAAATTCAAATATGAAAGCGGTCTTCTGCTCGACTTCTGCAATTCGGGCAATCCGTTCAAACAGGGCTGTCGTTTCGTCGGTGACGAAGGTTGGGTTCATGTGAATCGCGCCGGGATTACGGCCAGTCCCATGTCGCTTTTGAAAGTCAACTTCAAAGATACCGACACGCGACTTCATGTCAGTCCCGGTTCCGACGCTTCGATGAATCCCGGCTATGCCTATCAGGCCCATACCGCCGACTTCTTCCAATGTGTTCGTAATCGTCAGGACCCTGTTTCACCGGTTGAGGAAGGTCATGGCGCGACAACGCTGGGTAATATTACCGACATTGTTTTGCGACTCGGGCAGAAATTGAAATGGGATTGGGATCAATCGAAGTTCATCGACAACGATGCCGCTAACTCCATGCTTTGTCGAGCGGAACGTGCTCCCTGGACTATGTAACTAACCGAAAACGAGAATTATTAAAGGATAAATACAGATGAAAAAGATTCAATACATGCTTGCTTTGCTTTTTGTCCTTCTTCCGACTTTCGGATTGGGACAGGAGAAACCGTCCTGGACTTCGGACAATGCCTGGAATTTCATTCCCAAGTACGAATACGGAAACGACTGCGCTCCATTGCTCCTGGTTGAGAATGAAGTTGAGGAATCGACCGCGGACCTGGCTCTTTCGCAAAAATTGGCCGCCCGGCTGGCCGCCTTGCTCAACGACAAAGCGACTCCGGCTGGCCGTCAGTTCATTTTCCTCCAGTTGCGACTCGTGGGTACAAAAGCCCAGGTTCCGCTTCTTGCGAAATATCTGCTCCTGGAAGTTGACGCGGAAAATGCCCGACTGGCTTTGGAAAACATCCAGGGAGAAGAATCCCTTGCCGCGCTCCGCGACGCTCTCAAAACGACAAAAGGACGTGTCCTCATTGGCGTGATCGGTTCTCTGGGGAAACGCAAAGACGCCAAAGCTATAGACGCCCTGGCCGCCCTGGCCGCTGGCAGTGATGTCGAGGTCGCAAACGCCGCTGTCAACGCGTTGGGTAAATACGGCGCCGCCGGACGCGAAGCTCTCGCCAAGGTCAAAGTCAATCCCAAGGTATGCAAAGTTACCCGCGGAAACGCCTGCCGTCAAGCCGCGCTGGAATACGCGGCCCAGGGCAAGACGGAGCAGGCCAAAGCGATTTATGAAAAGCTTACCGCCAAAGAGAATCGCCGTGGTATTCGCCGCGCTGGATTCGAAGGTCTGCTGTCGCTCATTCCGAAAGACAAACGCGCTGAGACCATCGAAGCCTGGTATGCCGATAGCGACGAAATCAAAGCGACGATCGCCGCCAATCACGTCGCCGAACTTTCCCGGAAACAGCTTGACGCTCTTTACAAAAAAATCAATTCGTTCAACGAAAAGCAGAAAGTCGCCTTCCTCGAATATTATGTTTCGTTGCCGGGAACAGACCTTTTCAAAGACGCCCTTGCCGCCCTCAAGAGTGATAATCCGCTCATGCAACGAACCGGTATTGTCATGCTCGGTCGCATTCACCGTTCTGAAGCAATTGAGCCGCTTTTGGCTCTCGTCGTGGGCGAGCAGTCGCCCGCGTTCCAGCAGCAGATTTCCGATGCCCTTGCGACTCTGCCGGACGAGAAAGTCGCCGAAGTTCTTTTGAAAGCATTGGAAAACGACGCCAAGCGTGATTTCGCCCTGAAGGTACTGGCGCAAATGAAGTATTACAAAGCGATTGACGCGGTGATCGTCATTGCCCAAAACCCGGACAAAGCGATTCACGGCCCTGCGCTCATCGCCCTGGGGCAATTGTGCGACGCGGATGAATTCGACGTTCCTCGCATGCTCAAACTTTACCTGAATTGTAAAGACCCGGCTCAACAGGAACTTGTCGCTCGTCAAATTACGGTCATCTGCAAAAAATCTGATC
>JAQVID010000347.1 GCA_028695865.1 Thermoguttaceae bacterium
CGTCCGTTTGACGCAGCGTGATGACTTGCTTGCTGCCATCGGAAAATTCGAGTGTCGCTTCATGCCAGAAGCCATCGTGTGGGAAGTCTGCCCGCAGGAACAAAACGACTTTATCTGTTTTTACCTTGTGACCAAAATCGACCTTGAGCCACAGATCAGTACGCTTATTGGGGCCCCAGGAAGGAAACTTGGGGCCATGCCCCTTGTTTTCGGTTCGTCCATCCAAAACGTTTTTGGCGGCAAAGCAGTCCATTCGGGCATATTCGCTATTGGTCGAAGCGTGTGGCCAGGCTGTCGGCGCGTCTTGTGTGTCGTTCGGATTGAGAGCCAAATTGCGGTAGACGTTTTCGCTGCCCGACTTTTGGGTACGTCGAGGCAGTTGCCGCTTTAAATATTCGTCGATGAATTTGCCTTTTGCTTCTGGCCCGCCCTGCGCAAAATGCCGTAGTGAAGCAATATCCGGCAGGGGAGCCTGACCGCGATCGACCTGAATCTTCTGCTTGACGTTCTCTTGAACGAGTGCGCTCATTTCATCCTTTTTCTGCTCATAATAAGCGTATTCTGCGGACTGTCGCTCTGTCCAGTTGTTCTCCTCGCGATAGTCGCCGCAAAAGGGAACGAGTAAATCGATCCACAGCGCAAGTACCCGACTTTCGGCCGCACTCAACTTGACGTCTTTGTGATGGGCGTCCCGCTCCGGATTGCGGAAAAGTTGCACAAGGGGACTCTTAAACGCCCCGGCCGTATACGGTGGAAGCATCGGCGGACCGCTTTGCACATCGAGCCAAAAAACACTTCGGGCATGTTCCCGATCTCCAAAATTCGTCAAGTTCATATACGCCTGGCTAAAGCGCCGGCCCGATTTGACCCACGACGGCACGGGAGGAAGCTTTGCGTTGGGATTGGCTTTATCCGGTTGGGGCGGGACATAAACATATTCGTTCCCAAGCAGACTAAACGGCGCCGCCGAGCCGTCCGGTTGTGTTCCGCCGGTATGACACGAAACGCAGTGCGTATCGAGAATCGGCTGGACATCGCGAACAAAACTAAAGCCCGCGTTCTGAAGTACGCCTGCGGCCGGCTTAAACGGCGGATTTGGTTTCGCCGGCCGCTTCGAAAGCGCAATACTTGTCGCGGACGACAAATTGATCATCGTGTTTTCTTTGCCTTCATGGCACCCAATACAGGCAAAGAACTCGCCCGGCTGAAGGGTTGACCAACTTCGCATCGTCTGCACAACATCTTCCTGAGCGTCCAGAAGTTGGAAGTAAACCGGAATTTGCGAAGGAACCTCGAAAAACGCGCTGCCGTCTTTCTCGACCGGGACCGTTCCCAAAACTCGTTTAACATCCCAGGAACCATTGTTGATAGAGACCGGCGTCGAGATTAAAGCAGAACCTCCGCAGCCATGATTGCGATTATCACCCACCCCGGCACAGCGAACTTCAAACGTGACCACGCGAAGCGATTTAATCGTTCCTTTCGGTACGCCTTTGAGACCCGGACCTTCATAAACATTGTGAACATAGAAACGCCCTGTGTTTTTCGTTTCGTCCACCTGGGAAGCCCGAAGCGGCGGAATCGTTCGTCCAACCAAAGGTATCTGCTGATTGCAACTGATCGAGCCATCCCAGGCAAGGAGTTCGCGATTTCCATCGATATCCATGACATAAATACCAAAGGGAATATTGTACCCGCCGAGACGACCGCCTTTCAACTTTTGTCGTCCTTCAGGCAGATAGGTAACGAGCCATTCGGAATCGGAAAGCGGATAGGGATATTGGAATTGCTCACCATCTTGTCCGAACGTGTCGATTTTTACCTGTTCCGCCTGTTTTATCGGAGAGACAAAGGTCACGCCCTGGGTCTCCTGCGTTCCCCGGGTACGATCGATCATGATCAATTTGCCGTGCTGATGTGTATGATGTCCGGACGCAATCGCGACGACCTTGTGCGAACCGGGTACTCCCCGGGCATGTAAAATCGACGTCGGAAAATACGAGTTGTTCCCGTAGAATTCCGTCTGCCCGGTCGCGTCGGCATTCATGACAAAGAGCGGTTGCGGAAAGACCTGACCACGGTCATTGTAATCCCAGCGGGTATAACTGACTCGACCATCGGAAAGTACCTTGGGATAGTTGACACTGACCTGATCGAACGAGACACGACGCATAAAACGACCATCCCGATCACACATGTAAAAGTTGGTCGCCTCGGTCCACCAGCAATCGATCACTTGCATACAACGCGTCGAGGAAAAGAGTATGTTTCCGTCAGGCAAATAGACCGGTTCTGTATCGGCAAAGCCGGGACCAAATGTTAATTGCCGCACTTGCTTTGTTTGTATATTATAATCGTATAAATGAAAATCATCCTTTTCCAAATGTTTTCGCATTGAGAAAAGAATTCGGTTCCCGTCCCAGGAAACTTCAGGGTCACGGATCATTCCGTCTTTCGTTTCCAGCAGTGTTTCGTGAACCACACTTCCGTCCGGCTTGACGGTCATTTTACACAATGCCGCGCCCGGCCGCCGGTCTCGACTGTAGTCGTGATGCTGCTCATCGGTCGTGTCGTCGGTATACGAATAAAAACTTGCTCCCAAAACGAAATGCTTGGTATATACAATCTGCGGACATTCGTCCAAAACGGTTTCCAGTCGAATAAGACGCCGCTTCTGACACGCCTGACGGTACAACGCAAGCCAACGCGAATCGTTCCCGGGTACATTGTCCTTAACCAGAACGGCAACACTCTGCCGCAATGTTTTGGCTTGTTCCTCCGGCAGGGAGTCCAGAACCTTGGCAAGTAATTTCTGCTCAATACTGCTTTCCTGACCACTGCGGAAACATTGTTGCCAATCCAAACCGTAGTCCTGATAAATCCAGTCTGTCAGGAGACGTTGCTCGAACGCGGCGGAATCGTTGGCTGGTTGACCGGTCACGCCCAAAACACATGTTTCAGAAAGGAATGACGCAAACAGCATACAAAACGCGGAAAACAGGGACATGCTGAAGAACAGCACAATCGCGGCAAAATTTCTGCAAATGAGATAAAAAGTTTTGGCGTGTTTCATGAAAGTATCTCAATATCTGAAGGTGGGAACGGATACAAAGGCACGAACGCAATCGCGGACGTTTATACTATATCAGAACCGTTCCTTCCAAACAAGAGGGCTTGGTAACTTTGGGTGAAAAAACAAAAAATTAAAAAATTTTATGCAAAAAACGGCTTACCATTTGCGATTATTTACAAAGAGAATCATACAGACCGCTGTTTACCTGCTTTTCCGGAAAAAAGTGTGCCGATACACGTTGTATCTACAACGATTTTCTATCGTGTTCGCACAAATCTGTTAAACAGATAAGATTCAATTTAAGAATAGAGAGAAAAACATGAAAAAAGCCCGACCCGGCCTCAGGTCTCAAAAGGTGACCGAATCGCCCGCCTCCCGAATCCCTGAAAAGAGAACGCGAGGAAAAATCCGAACTCCGCAAGCCCGTATATGGAGCGAGTGCAACGAGCGCAAATAGGGCCAAAGCGGTTCGAATCCGTCCCTACCCCCCCCTAATTACGGTCGCAAGCGACCTCCATTACGGGCTTGACTATCTTATCGAAACGGGCAAATAAATCACACCACCCTGTGAACGGGAAATCGCCGGGGCCGCGACTCCAAATCGCGAACACTGCTTCTACACTCCGCGTCTTGCGGCGGAAAACGCCGTTAGGGGTTCCCGTATGGTAGGCACCCGGTTCGGCCGTTAGGCCGTACCCCTGTTACACGATCCGCGAAAAATCCCAACCCCGCAAGCCCGTATATGGAGCGAGTGCAACGAGCGCAATTAGGGCCAAAACGGTTCGAAACGGTGCCAATATTCCCTAATTCCGGTCGCAAGCGACCTCCATTACGGGCTTGCCTATCTTGCTAAAACGGGCAAATAAATCACACCACCCTGTGAACGTGAGGAAAAATCCCAACCCCGTAGGGGACATTTTGGAGTGCGGCGGCTTGCCGCCGCTTTTGTGTGCGTTAAATAAGGGTAACGCGGGAGCTTGCTCCCGGCCCGACCTTTCGGCTTCGAAATATCCCCCGGCGTTTGCAATCGAAAACTCTGTTTTACACTCCGCGTATTGCGGCGGAGCAACCCCGTAGGGGTTCCCGTATGGTAGGCAGGGGTTCGGCGTTAGCCGTACCCCTGTAATGCGATCGTCGAAATCGTATCATGTCTGCCGAAAAATCCCAACCCCGTAGGGGACATTTTGGAGTGCGGCGGCTTGCCGCCGCTTTTGTGTGCGTTAAATAAGGGGAACGCGGGAGCTTGCTCCCGGCCCGACCTTTCGACTTCGAAATATCCCCCCGGCGTTTGCAATCGAAAACTCTGTTTTACACTCCGCGTATTGCGGCGGAGCAACCCCGTAGGGGTTTCCGTATGGTAGGCAGGGGTTCGGCCGTCAGGCCGTACCCCTGTTACACGATCCGCGAAATGGTATTGTGATTTTTAAAAAATCCAACCCCGTAGGGGTTTCCGTATGGTAGGCAGGGGTTCGGCCGTTAGGCCGTACCCCTGTTACGTGATCCTCCCAAAAAAAACAATACCGTAATTCCGGTCTCGCACGACCGGAATTACGGTATATGGGGACTCCTTCGAACCGCTAACTCCCTAATTGCGCTCGTTTCACTCGCTCCATATACGGGCTTGATGAATTTTCATCATACCCTAAATTGAGTCACGCAAATTTGACGCCAACGCCGATTCC
>JAQVID010000348.1 GCA_028695865.1 Thermoguttaceae bacterium
ACCATGAACAACAAGCAAACGATCAAGACGGCCAAAAGAGCCAAGTACGGACGTCTCATTTGCGGAGAATGACGAAAAGCGGTTCAGACTCCGCAACACGCAGGAATCTGAACCGCTTTTGTACACTCAAACCGTTCTGCACACAAGACCATTATTTTTCATTCTTGACCGGAATGAGTCGCGGACAAATGCACCATACACCCGGCGTACTCATGTCAGAAGCAAGCTGGGCGACGTTGGCTGCCCGGGCTGTACTTTCTGACTCACTTAGCAACGCGGCAAGCCCCGTTGGATTGTGATAACGAACAACTTGCGTATCGCCTTCATCAACATCGGCCAATTTAATCACCTCGCGAACGGCATCGTCAAGAAAACCGATCTTGTCAATCAGGCCAAGCTTGAGCGCGTCTTGAGCGGAATAAATCCGGCCATCGGCGATTTTACGCAGTTGAGCGTCGCTTTGGGGCGGCTGGGCTTCTTTCCCGTTTTCCGCCGGGGACTCTTTCTGAGCCGCGGACACAGGCGGTTGACCTTTCTTATCGGAGGCTTCCGCTTTCCCAGGGGCAGGGCCGGCCTTGCTTGCCGTTTTATCAGGGGTACTGTCCTTCTTTCCGGCTTTCGGCGGAGCAAAAGCAGGGCGTCCTTCTTTTATGACATTTAGAAACTGCTCATAACTCGAATTGACCAGACTTTGCCACACTTCTTTTTCTTCGCCACTCATCGGCTTGGTGAAGTCGCCCATTCCCTTCATGGCACCGCTGGTGACCGCGCTGGAAGAGACCCCGAGTTTCTTGCACAGTTCCGCCGCGTTATAAAGAGGAATAATCACGCCTATCGACCCGGTTAACGTTGAAGGTTCAGCATAAATCTTGTCGCCAACGGTCGAGATATAATAACCGCCGCTTGCGGCCATACCGCCCATACTGACGACAATGGGAACACGGCGTTCGGACTTAAGGTCTTTCAGGAGATAATGATAATAATCGCTGCCGGACATGGTTCCTCCGGGCGAGTTGATTCGCAGAACGATTCCGACGACTCGATCGTCCTCCAAGGCCTGCTTGATCGATTTGCGAACGAAACCATCCTCTTTGCCTTCTATAACGCCTTCAATAGGGAGAATCGCAATCTTGTGCAAAGAAAGTCTGGAGCCGGAAATTGTCTTTTCCGATACAGGTGTCGCTTTCGTTTCCATTTCATTCAACGCGGCGGCAAGTCCACCAAGACAGGCAAACCCAATGAACATAAAAACACCGAGCGAGGCGAAAACCACGAACAGGCCCAGAATCAGCTTTAATAAAAAGACGCCTACACCATTCGACCGCGGTTGCGGTTGTGGCCCCCTGAACCATGGGGGCTGCGGCGGATAATTTCCGTTACCGCCGCCATAGGGTGGTACATATCCGGGAGGAATTGACCCTTGCGGCATGGAATGGGGCGGCACTGCTCCGCTAGACGCCGGGTTCGGTCCGGAACCATACGGCATGGAATGGGGCGGTACCGCTCCATTGAACGCCGGATTCGGCCCGGAACCATACGGCGTGGACTGAGGCGGCACCGCTCCATTGAACGCCGGATTCGGCCCGGAACCATACGGCGTGGCATGGGGCGGTACCGCTCCGCTAAACGCCGGGTTCGGCCCGGAACCACACGGCATGGAATGGGGCGGCACCGCTCCACTAAACGCCGGATTCGGTCCGGAACCACACGGCATGGACTGGGGCGGTACCGCTCCACTAAACGCCGGGTTCGACGGGGTATATCCTGGCGGAGTGGGCGGTACCGAACCGAAAGAGTCGGTGTGAGTATTTCGCGTGTCGCATTGATCGGAAGGAGAAAGTTCCGGTTTCACAATCGGATTTCCCTGTTCTGTCGCGTTACCCAACTCGTCTGCCGCTGGTGTTTGGACTGTGCCGCAACATTCCGAAGCGGAAACTCTCATCGGATAGAGACCTTCGGCAAGCGAAGGCAATCCCTTACAATCTTCATTTCTCTCCGGCGGAAGAGAAGAATTTTGTACCGGTTGGGAAATCGAAGCATTCTGACCGTCAGGCCACTCCGGATTTCTGATTTTGTCTGAACTCATTGTTTGTTCCTTTGTATAATATTGTTTTTTGTTATTTTACTACCGATTCTTGCTACCGATTCTTCAGTTTTAGGTCATTCACTCCCCGTTTACCTTCGGAAAACGGGGGGGCTCTGGCCGCACAACACGAAAAATCATGCTAAGCCCGCTTGCTACCGATTCTTCAGTTTTAGGTCATTCACTCCACCTGAATATTTTTATCGCGTGACATGAAATCCGCGGCATTCCGGAAATCAAGCGAAAAATAAATTCAGGTAAATGAAGTATGGAGACGATCAATTCTTATTCCTCATACGACGACGCCGAGGGAACGTCTTCGCTTTCCATCTGTTTGTTATCGCTGTCGGCAGCATTATCACTGTTGGTACCGTTATCGCTGTTGGCAGCATTATCACTGTTGGTACCGTTATCGATGTTGGCCGTATGCATGTCTTGGCCTTGCGGAGCAGCCTCGGCAGGCGAAATCACGGAGACCGGACTGGGCGCGACTGCCCCGTGTTCCACTTTAGACGGAACGGAAAAAACCAACTGGGGAGACGTTTCCCGCTCTTCCCATACCTTCAAATAATGAGCGAAAACAGGTTCTTTTTCAACGCGTTCTTTCAACCAGTTACGTGTGCTTTCGATCAAATCTTTTTCCTGAATTGCGGAAATACGCCCGGTAAGAAGCATGGTACGCAGGAAAACGAAATAGGTATCCAGCACATCACATTTGCAATAATCGTGAATCGTCGCAAGCTGACCGGCGTCGTACATGTCTTGGACCATTTCGCCCTTGGTGTCCATTTTGCCCGGCTTGTGAAGTATTTTCGAAAGCAAATTGAGACCTCCGGTAATTTGCACCGATCCGAAATTACTCATGTACTCGCACAGGTCCAGATGCGAATTTTGACTGAATCGGTATCGAGGCTGGTCGAATTGTTTTCCTCCCCAGGCAAGCCATTCGGCTATCGGTATGCCATAACGAAACGCCGTAAGTTCCATTAACGGGATATCGAACCCGCGACCGTTAAATGTAATGAAGGTCGGTTTCTGGTAGTACATCCAGCCATTCCAAAATTTTTCGCAAATGGCCGCGGGACCGCCTTCTTCGACCTTGAGACATTTGAGATCACGCAATGAGTAATCCTCAGCGACTTTGGCCAGAGCCAGCGAAATGGGCACCTGAAACGTATAAGGGACAAAGTCAGTCCCTTTGGTTTCAAGGAGTTCGTTGCGATATTGAGCCAGAGCGTCGGCCGGATCAATGTCTTCGCCCTGATGACGAATTTGCGCAATCAGCCCGGCGTCGGCGACGCTTTCAATATCAAAAACCAGATAACGGACTTCTTCACGAGGACCACTCATAAAAACACCTCTTGCTTATTTTCGTTCAAAAAAATAGAGATTGATTTCGTCCAATACTTTACGCTCGGCAGGCGAATTGACATTTCGGTCCAACGGCTGAAAGATATATCGGTAAAAATCGTCACGGTTAAAACGGTGCGGCGGAATGGAATTGATTTGAGCAACAGCATCAGTTGACAGGTTTTCGAGCTTGCGTTCATTCTGCGGTGGAAGCGGCGTATCGGTAAAAGACTCCGGCGTCTGGATACGGCGATGTCGGCGGTAACCCGATACGTTCAGAAGCGTCGTGTTCTCGATAACCCAGGAGAGCGCTTCTGACGTTTCGTCCAACGGAAAAGAAGTCAACGACGAAACCAAAGGAATATCGTTAAGCTTGATAATGGAATTGGTAAGCGAAACCGAAACAGGAAACAGCGGTTTGTTTCCTTCTTTGCGAACATGACGAAGCAGCGAATAACGACAAATACCAATAACGCGGTCAAGCTGAAGCTCGATGGTACCCTCGTTGGACTCGGGCCAGGCTGTATCTTCACACTTCAAAAAAGAACCTGTTGTATTGATCCCGGCGCACGATACTTTGAAGCGAACATTGCCGCCTTCGCCGCTTTGGAACACTGTCGCTTCGCCCCGAATGATCGATTCCACGACAAAAACAGAAGAGGCCTTCTCCGAAGCAGGTCCCGTCTGGAACCCGCCAAGAAACTTTTGCGGTGAATTCTTGCGAAAGAACACAACATTTGTATGAAGCGGCGAGTAATTGTTTTCACTCGTCCTGTTGCGAATGGTCAAGGTCGAACCGGTTATTCCCAATTGACTTCCGCCTATAAGTTCAAAAAGCGACCATTCCGTTGCGACAACATCTTCCGAGGAAATCGCGAAATCGATCGAAACACCCCGAATCTGAAGGTCACTGCCATTGAGTAAAAACATCCGTTCCCCGGATGAACCGGACGCCGTTTCCGTTGGCTTGAACGCCAAAACCGGTTTATAACCAGCCGCGGCGACCAGCGACACTTTTTGCGAAATCAAGGTAACAAGCGGTACTTCCAATACCCCTGAAAAGCGAAGTTCAATTTGCATTTCAGGCAAGTCGCCTGTTCGTCCGTTCTTGCCAAGATTATACGCTGCTGAAAGAGCCGCTTGCAGCGTTGCGTATGAACCCGGCGCTTTACCCACGCGGTCAACGACAAGCGAAACCGAATTGACAGCCGCCGGAAAGGGATGTGCCGGAGCCGGACTGGGCGCCGCGCGAAGTGCCGCGGCGTGAAACCACTGAAACATCGCCGCCCGACTCGGATCGCCAAACAGGAGCGAAAGGTAT
>JAQVID010000349.1 GCA_028695865.1 Thermoguttaceae bacterium
ACACGCTCCTTCGCGACAGCCAAACCAACACATTGCTCTTCAGTAACGCCACAGGCAACAAGGCCGACGAAGATCATCGTGTTCTTGTCGAGAATGAGCCTGATCACTGGACCAATCTCCAGTTGCCGCTTTACCATCATATTGCCAAACAGCTTATTCGGGAAAATCGGGCAATCTTTGCCGGGGATACGAAAATTCGGACCGGGTATATTATGCTCCTGCGTAACACGCAGACAACCGCGCTGGGCGTTCCCTGGCAGGACAAGGATTACAGCAGCGCAGATACCGCGATTCGTTGGGTCATTCAAACCATACGTCGACTCTGGCCGCAAGAGATTTGTCCCAACGATCTTATTGATCCGGAGAACCCCGAGTTGGGAACCATTTGGAATCCCAAGACATCTGTGCCTGACGACGACTTATGGTTTATCACCGGAGGACAAACATCGCGGTGAAATTCCGATGCAGAAGCGGCCTGTTTTATTCCCCTGAACGAACAAGTAAATTTAACCTTTGCGAACGACCAGGGAGAATAATTGCGTTGAACGTCACACAACTGTCATGAAATATTATGCTGAACACTTCATCACAGCTCCGAAAGTTCTTTTGACCATAGAAGGTCTCGCAGACGGCAAGCGGCAAGCGGCGATGAAAGATTCATGCTCTCAATCACAGCCAAAGAATATAAGCCGCGCACGCAGCCCACAAAACAATATTGATTTGAATCGGATAGTCCCGCAACAGGAACTCGTCGGGTCCGTCGTATTCCCCGCTGTCCGCCGCCTGTACATAACGGAATACACCGTAAAACACGAAGGGAACTGTGTAAATCAGGTCTTTTGTCCCATGAAGGGCAACTGTGTCTTGATCCAGAGTATAGAGCAAATAGGAGACAAGACAGACCGCGGCGGAGATTCCCAAAAACACATTCAAGTTGCTTGTTGAATATTTCGCGAGGGCGGAGCGATAATCAGACGTTGCACCTTGCGAGACACATTCCATTTTCCGTTTTCCAAAAGCGAGAAAAAGAGCCAGCGTAAAAGTACAAACCAAAATCCAACTGGATGGTTCTATACCAATAATCACGCAGCCTGCAACAACGCGAAGTACAAAGCCAATTGCGATGGAAATCACGTCAAGAAACACCTTCGAACGGAAAAAAAGACAATAACACAAGCCATTGGCAAGAAATGCAAGTCCTACAAGCATAAAACTGCCGATCAAAGCAGAGGTTGAAGTCTGGATACTACAAGGTAAAAACGAGATTGCGGTCAAAACGGCAAAGGGAATCGCCGCAAGCCCCACCGCCAGGCATGCTGCCACGCCCGGCGTGATTTCTCCTGAAGCGATTGGACGGCGGCTTTTGCGATCATGAACACGGTCTTGTTCGCGGTCGATCAGGTCGTTCAAAACGTATATCGAACTTGACCAACAGCAAAAAGCAATCAGTGCCGCTAAAATCAACAAGATATCTTCGGTACTGATTACGTTCGGAGGAAACACAGTAATATTCGGATGGGCTTCCAGGAAGGCTTTTGTACTTTCGTCATACCGCCCGTTCAGTACGCAACCGAACAAAAGCGGCATGACGACAAAGGCGTTTTTCGTCCACTGCCACGGACGCAACAGACGTATATAACTACCAGACATCGCTCTCATTCCTTGCATGATGTGTTTCGTCCAAACGGATTACTTACTATTACACTTATTTCGTCAAAACAATCTGATCAATCCATACCGCGTTCTTTTTCGTTGAGCCGGGAACATACACCGGTCCGGTAAACTTCGCGCTGATATGAACGTTCCAGGTATTGTAGCCGGGCAAACCATCAGCATTCGTCCAAACATCGTTAAGATTGGCCGATAGTATCCAGAAGAATCCCCACGCGATGGTCGTTGGACCAAATTCGAATTTGCCAAGATCATACCAGTGGTATTTTTCGTCTGTCGGAACCGTCGGCGTTCGGAACTGAAGTGAACGCTTGCTCGATGAATCATAAACACCAAACCAGGTTGGAAAAAGACTGGCCGGTCCCTTTTTGTCCATGACGTGAAGATATGCTTTTGCATCGGGCGAAACCATGGCGCGACCGGACTGACTATCCGGGTCTTGGGTCCATTCAGTGAAAACAGGCCAACCGAATTTCAATATTTTATTTTCCGGGACATCTTTAAATTCCGCCGGAGTGGGGAGTTCATACTTCAAGCCTTCGAGGTTCTCCGCAAGGACTTTTTTGAACTCCACGCATTTTCGCGTGTTACAGTAAGCGTCAATTTGACGTGTCCGAAACGCTTCGTAATCCGCTATAAGCTGTTTTCTGGCCGTTCGATGATCCTTGGCGGTAATGAACTTGGGATTATTGATCATGACGGCCATCGGCGTAATCATTTCCTTCTCCACGCGAAGTCGCCAAGGCGAACCTTCGGCGGTGAGATTTCGCGCCTCTTGCAGGTAACCCATCATGCGAGTGAAAAACTCAGGCGTCTGGTAAGGTCGCTTGTTTCCGGAGAAACTCACGTAAAACATGGGGTGCTTTACATCGGCAACGGCTTTTCGCAATTCGGTTAAAAAGGCGATCATGGGCTTGGCCGCAGGGCCATAATGACCTTTCATGTACGTCTGAATCAACTCTTCCTCGTTCTGATCAGGATCGTCAAGCAGTTGGTATCCGAGCCAAATCTGCAAATCGATAAAGTTTTGCGGATTGGCATGAATATGCGTTTCCGCTTCCGTAAAGAACGATTTAACGCCGGCCTGACGATAGTATCGAATATCGCCGGCTATGGCGTCAACCATGGTTTCCACACGCGGCGGATTGAAATAAGGACCTTTCAAAATGCCCATATTCCAATAATCCCAAAGTGCAATATTGGCGCCAACGGCTTTCCAGCCATCGAGTTGTTTTTTGCGCTCACTATTGAAGCGACTGGTAATCGGACGGTAACAATCGCTGCGAGAATAAAGGTCGCACCATCGCATGAGTACGTTTGGTTCCGGACGCAACGTCTTTGGCGCTGTTTCCGTGGAAACATAGGCAAAGGTCTGAATCACAATCTCGGGATACTCCTTGCGAATCTGTCGCGCAACCTCGTTAATACAGGTCAGGGTCAAAGCCGATTCGCTCCCTTCACGCTTTGTAATTTCCGTGCATTTTGGACATTTGCAAATATACCCAAAATTATCATTTTGTGAAATATCATAAACGGTGGGCCAGGCGTGAGGAGGAAGTGTTTCGCGATCTTTCTTGATAAAGCCGCGAAGCTTTGTGAGCATGACCTGCGCCACGTCAGGATTACTCAAACAGAGTTGTCCTTCGGAGTGCATTGACGGACCATGTATTCGCTCTCCTTTTTCGTTCATGGTAAAGTATTCCGGATGCGTTTCGAAATACTCCTTCCAGGACACATATTGATAAAACGAATGGCATGTCGAAGTCTGGTGCGAAAGTCTCATGGGCGGGTCGAAATAATTCGAGCGATTCCGCTTGGCAAATTTGAGATAGTCCGCGTAATACTCCTGATTCAACCCGAGACCGTAAGCGGGCACATAAATCTCGCGCAAAATAAACGCCGGTTTGCCCTGTTCATTCCAGTTTTTGAGAACAAGCAAGTTCCGCTTGGGTACAACGGACGACTCAAAAGTAAACCAATGACAGCCGAGTTCGCGTTCGAGAAAACGACATACTCCCAGGAGTGTTCCGTGATTGGCTCCCCCGGTGAAAACAAGATTGTCGCCAACTGTTTTGTAGGCCCATTCTTCGGTTTGAAACGTTTTCGCATTGAGTCCGATTGACGCGGCATATTTCGTTGCTCCCACGTAAATCGCGGGCGATTTCCCATCGAACTTCGATTCCGGCACGCAACGAAATGCTACTCCTGTAATTTCTTTGAGGTAAAAGCAAAGCTCGTGACTGGCCGTTTGTTTTGACAGCTTTACCATTGGCTCATCGTCCGCGACGACAATGACATAATCGGTTTTGCCATCGTGCGCAATGTACTTTTGCTCTGCTTGAGCAAATGTTGAAACGCACAGCGACAAGAAACAGCTTATCGATAAAAGCAACGTTTTCATACAATACTCCTTTTAGACTGCGATTTTAGGCTGTTATTACAGTTCTTTTATAAAGATGTTTCGCCAACGGATTTCACCACCGTGCGTCTGAAGTTGAATCGGGGCGGACGGAATCAACGGGAGGTTACGATTCCAATAATTTTCAAGCGGCAGATCTTTTACTGTTTGAATACCATTGAGCCAGACATTGACCACATCGCCGACAATGGTAATACGAAAGCTGTTCCATTGCCCAAATGGTTTATCGGCATAAGCCAATGCATCGCGGCTCGTCTTTTTGTTATTGAACAAACCTCCGGAACCTTTATTGGCGTTGCGGTCCCATTTGCCCCCTTCTTTGGTCGTGTCCCAAATCTGAACCTGGGGCGTCATGCGAAGATAAATACCGCTATCCGCTTTTGCGACCGTCTTGTACTCAATTAAAAGTTCAAAATCTTTGTATGACTTAACGGTCGTAGCGTATGGTCCTTTGCCGTCGTTGACAAGCTCGCCGTTCTCAACATACCAGTGTTGAGCAAATTCGGCGTCCCACGCTTTTTGTTTTTCTTTGCGCTCGGCAGATGTGAACTGTTCGAGCTTGTACGGACTCAAATCACGCTGAATACCCATCCATCCGTCAAGATTCTTCGCGTTAAAAAGCGGAGTAAATCCTTCAGGAGCTTTTGTTTGTGCTT
>JAQVID010000350.1 GCA_028695865.1 Thermoguttaceae bacterium
TGACCAAAGCGGTTAAAATTGCCATGTCAGTTGAAAACAACTCAACTGGTACCCCCACTGGTACCCCAACTGGGACCCCGACTGGGCCCCCATCTTGAACCCCGTCCGGGACCTTTGAGGCGGCTTTATTAACATTTCGCCATAGCGTCAGGATAAAACAGCCCCCATCGATTCGGATTTCCGGTTCGGGAATACCGGCCTCTTTACAGCGGGCAATCATATCGATAATACCTGTCCCCATCCGTTCGATGTATTTGGTCAGATAAAATGCCTCGGCAATAAGCGGGTTACCCGGATAGGAAGCGTGCGGTTTTCGAATACTTTCCAGGGTCAAAGGCGGCTGTAGGATACCGGGATTCCATATTTCCAGGCGGTCGGCAAAGAGCATGACCTGAACACTCGCGTTACTGGTGTAATCACGATGGGCAATGGCGTTGACAATAGCCTCGGCAACGACCTCTTGTGGAAATTCATAGCGAACCGGAACCTGGACGCTTTTCGCACGAGTACCGACCCAAAGATTGATTTTCGACAAAACAAAATCCTTCGCCTGATCCACCAACTCGAAAACCGTTCCTTTATATACCTGATAGGAGGGAATTGGTTTACACATGGTTATTCCATGAAAATGGGCACATTTTACCTCGGAGGTCAGGAGAAATCGTTGCGGTTTTTTACCGAACAGAAGAATGGCCGCATGGGTGGGACGTCCTTTGTCCAGCAGATTCAGGTGAGCCAGTACGACTTCCGGCGGTGTCTTTTCCGGCAGGGGGAAATTTCGATTTAGCCTGGCAAGTACGAGAAAAGACGATATCCGCTCGAAATCAAGATCGTCCAAAGTCGCGTCCCGGCAAAAGCTGGCGTCAAACGGAGAAAAACGGATCAGTTCTCTTTCTTCCAGTACTCGAACCAAACTGGCATAAACCGAAGTCCGGAGTTCCTCACACGAATTAAAACGGCGACGAATCAGATCGTTCCCAATCTTCCGTACCAGCGTTTTCATCTTGGGATGCCGGGTCTTGTCGTCCGCTCCCTTAACGTAAATCAGACGCTGTTTTTTCAGTTTTGTCGCCAGATTGTATTCCCGATGAGTTGGTGAAAGACCATCGTTCTCATCTTCCCAACCATATTCGTTACCAAAAACACCGAGATAAATATCGCATTTTTCCACTTCCGATAAATAGCATTGATCGGCCCGTTGATCGGCGGCAGGCATATCCTCAAACAGAAAAACCTCGAAGAATCGACGCAACAACGGATCGCCATGCAAATAGTCTCGCAAGGCCATTCGTTCTTCGGTTAGTTCTTTTTGAACACTGCTAATAAATATACGGATCGGATCCATTTGGTTAAATTCTCTTTGGTATTCTGATATCTATCCCGGAACCGTTACCAGTCCCATACTATTGTTCATTATACTGGTTTTTAAGGCCCATTCAATAATAAAGATCGGCGAAACGGAAAGATTTATTCCGGAAAGTTGATTTCGAATCTGTTCGACCAATTTGTCCTGTCGTAATCGTAATTCGTCTTGTTTTACCAATAGTGACCGGGTTTTTTCACTCTGTTCCCGTTTGAGAGCCGATTTTTGATGTTGGATTTCCAGTTTTTCCTTGAGCGAAAGCTGTTTTTTCAGCGATTCGTCCAGTATTTTGATCTGTTTCGACAGTCGCCGGAGTTCCAATTCAAGAGCCAATTGCAGGTCGGACGCATAACGGTCGATTTTTGCCGTTTCCTCCTCGAAGAAGGCTTGACCGTTTTGCTCCATTTGTTGGGTTAATTCCGACACTTGCCGGTTCAGGGCAGTTTCCAGTTCCGAGACGAACGGGCAATTCCGATACGGCTGATCCGAAATGACGGCGTCACTCTCCATGAGCGATTGGGCGAATTCCGGCGGGAGAAGTTGTCCGCTTGCGTCGCAGACCGTGTAGACCAACTCGTCCGATTGGGTAAACCCGTCGAGGGAAACGATATCGAACCGGAGCCAGCCGGATTGGCTTTCGCGGAGAAGGTCGGCATATTTTCCCTGACACTCTTTTGAGAGGTGAAATTCCAGCCGAGCGGGCGGGAGCTTCTCCGCTTTGATTTTCTTATAGATCATTTGAGCGGTCGGGTCAGACGGATTGATCGGAATCGGCTGCGTTGTTTTTGGCCGTCTTGTGTCGAGAATCGCTTCCTTTGAAAGAGGCTTTCGCCGCGTTCCCAGCTGATAAAACGCCTCTTTGCTCCCTAAAAAACCGAATGTGAACAGCGTATCATCGAACCAGTATTTGTCGCGATAATAGTACTTGAGGAGCTTCCAGAAAATTTCCGTGCGATGATCCAGACGGTTCTGAACGCGACCGATCCGGACCTGAAATCGTTCGATCACATTGGAATCCATGTTCTCAAAAAGGGCCTGCCGGGCTGTCGCCATTTGACTCCTGACCTGAGTTTCGCACTCTTTTTGAAGGTCGTCGAAAGCTGATTCAATTTCCTCTTCCGTTCGACAGGTTCGCATGATCCTTGCGATTTTCTTTTCAAGCTGCGTGCCGGTTTCCAGCGAGCCAAGAACAGTGTCGGAACTACCAAACATACCGTCGAAGAGTGAAAAGCGGTCGGAGAGGAGTTCATACGCCTTGCGGTCGGCGAGGCTATCGGTATTGAGAAAGTTGACGACAACGACGTCGAACTTCTGACCGTATCGATGACAGCGTCCGATTCGCCATTCAAGTTGGATCGGATTGAACGGCAGATCGTAATTGACGACGAACGAGCAGAATTGCAGGTCGAGTCCTTCCGCTCCGGCTTCAGTGGCGATCATAATTGAGGCGGTATCACGAAAGTAGTCAATGAGTGACTGACGCAAGTCGGCACCGGGAACGCCACAAATTCTACCGGTTCCCTTATTGAGAAGGAGCCAATTGCGATAGATTTTGCGGCTCTCCGGCGAATTGTTTTGACCATTGAAAACAACGATTTTTCCCGCGTATCCGTTCGCATCCAAAAACTCCTTGAGGTACTGCTGGGTATGCAATGACTCCGTAAAAACAAGGGCCTTTTCGTTCGCTCCCACTTCTTTCATTCGCTGAAAACCTGTGCGGAGCGAAGTGAGAAGGACGTCTGTTTTCGGGTCGGAAGCAAGGGAGTTGGCTTGTTCGATGAAGCTGTCCAATCTCGTGATTTCAGGGGATGGATTTTTTCTCGCAGGGGCGCTGGGGCGCAGAGAAGAGGATTTAGGAGAAGGTGTAATATCAAATGTATTGACAGCGATTTCTTCGTTTTCCCAATCGCCAAAATTATTCTCATCATCTCCCTCTTCAAAGTTCCCTTCTCTCTGCGTCTCAGCGTCTCGGCGTGAAACATCCTCTCCATATTCTCCCAGCCGCTGGCGTATTGTCTGCAATATCCCTGTCAGAGCAGGAACGGACGATCCCATTGCTTTTTGAACGAAGGTTATCCACATAACCTGGACAGCCGCAGGAACACCTGGAAATTTATCTTTCCGAAAGAAGAAATCCGCAACCGCTTTATAGAGTTTTTTCTGTTCAGCAGTCGGAGAATATGCCGCCGTCAGCGATGTCCGTTTCGTCATGGGCACGAATTCCAGCACCTGCCGCCGAAGCGTTCGCACAAGACAGGGAGCCAGCCGCCGTTTCAATTCCGCAAAGTCAGGTCGGTTCGACAGCATGAATCGTTCGCGAAAAACCTCTTCACTTCCGAAGATGGTATCGTCTATCAGTTGTGTCAGCGAATACAGATCAAGCAAAGAATACTGCAAAGGAAAGGCGGTTATGAGAATCGTCTTATCAGCGAAAAGGGATTTTTGAACGGTCTGTGTTGTTTTGAGTACGTCTTTATACAACTTTCGAAGCCGGTGTGCTTCGTCGATAATGAGCAGATCCCAGGTTCGCGCGGCAAAGAGCGATTCATACCGATTCAAAAATGTGTAAGACGCAATGAGAACACCGTCGAATTCCGGCAGTGAATCATTTTCGTTATTCTGAATTCGTTTTTCATCAAGCAGGCAACGCGCAGCGGATTCCTGAGTCTGGAGCGGCAGCTCCAGTTGAGATGCAACATCCTCACGTTGTTCGTCGAGTATCCGAACCGGAATATGAAAATGCTCCGTCAGTTGGTCCGCCCAATGTTTTCGAAGTCCCGGTGTGCAGAGTACCAACTGCCGTTTTTTCCCCGAAGAAAACATCTGCGCCGCAACGATTCCCACCTCAATCGTCTTGCCCAGTCCAACCTCATCCGCAAGAATAACGCCCTTGGAAAACGGCGAATTGAGCGCGACCACCGCCGCGTCGATCTGGTGTGGATTCAGATCGACCGGAATATCCGCCAGCGTATCGATGACACGATTAAACGCGTCCGCCTTCCGTCGGGTCAATTCAAAGGTTATCACCTGGGCTTGATATTGGGTTATAGACATCGCATCACTCCTCCAGCCAATCGGGATCAAGTTCCGGTTCGTCTAGGCTGGCCATGACGTATTCGGTGATCAGTTCCAGAAACGCGGCTCCATAGGTTGCCATTTTACGCTCTCCGACTCCTGTAATCTTGAGCATATCTTCTTCGGTTATCGGCTTTTTGTCTGCCATTTCAAGAAGAGTTTTATCTGTAAAAAGAGCGTAAGGAGGAACCCCGCGTTCCTGGGCGACTTCCTTACGCCGCTGGCGAAGTTGCTCGAAGAGATAATGGTCGCTGTGAATCGCGTCTGTGGAGACGTCTTCGGATTCGTCTTTTCGTTTCGACGGTTT
>JAQVID010000351.1:0-2561 GCA_028695865.1 Thermoguttaceae bacterium
ATTTCGCCGATCCGGAATCGTCTCCAGTAAGTAGATTCTCCCCACGTATTCATAAGGCGGCGGCTTCACTTGTCAGCGAATGGGTGGACGCTGTGTTATTGGCCACGAGAGAACTGGGCGCTTCGCGTGGTGTGAAAGGCGGCGACCGTATTTTTAGAACAGTCGGTTCCCCATCCTGTGTAGCGAAGAATCGCTATTCACTTCCCGAAATTCTCCCGTTCGACTGGAATGCCCTTATTCAAGCCATGTCGGCTTCGCTCAAGAAGGAAAAATAACACTAAGGAACATAAACATGAAACAACTGAAGATCAATCCGGAATTTGAAAATCTTCTTCCATCGCTGACAGAAGAGGAATTCAACGGACTCGAAGCAGACATTATCGAAAACGGCTGTCGTGATGCGATTCTGGTCTGGAACAATGTGGTGGTTGATGGACATAACCGATTGCGAATCTGTCGAAAAAACAACATTGATTATACAACTGCCGAAAGAACCTTTGCGTCTGACAACGCGGCGAAAATCTGGATTTGGAAAAACCAGGGCAATCGCAGAAATCTGACACCACTCGCCAAAATCGAACTGGCCGCCAAGATGAAACCGATTCTGGAAGCCGAGGCGAAGGAACGTCAAGGAACCCGTACCGATTTAAATCGAAAGAACATTGTGGAAATATTACCACAATGTTCAGGTCGAGTTCGCGACGAACTGGCCGAGCAGGCTGGAGTTTCCGGACGCACCTTTGACAAGGGGCTTTACGTTTTGGAACATGCGGATGAGGAAACGAAAGACAAGCTTCGACGCGGAGAAAAAGGCGTCTCCATTAGCGGCGTCTACAACGAACTTAAATCGCAGGAAGTCCAAGACAAACCGGTTGAGAAAGAACCGGAATCCAATGAAGAGCAAACAGTCGAAGAACCCAGTGCAGAAGAACCTGTCACAGTTGATAATGAACCGACCATTCAGGGAGAAGATGTTAATCCATACGCCGAGCGAATCAAGGAAATCGTTTATGGTGACGTGGAGAAGTATCATTACGATTGTGTTAATTTGATGAATATTCCCAAGTATCAAACGATCCAATTGCGTAATTGCCTCTTCAAACTCTTTACTGCGGACTATCGGGTTGACCTTATTATCGGGCTCATGGAAGAAATGGTGGATGTGGACGGGAAAGAGGTGGTGAGCGACCTCATGAAAACGCTTAAAAAGAAGTTCAAATAGTACGTATTTTGTAGTATCGACAAGAGAATCCATTTATAGAAAAAGGATAACACAATGAAGAAATCAGGAAATGATTACGATGGTCTGTTTGATGGTCTCAATCGCGGAAAAGACTCGTTCAAAATGACGATTACGCCGGAAAAGGCGGCGAAAATGCTCGAATGGAACAATAACAACCGGCCCATGTATTCGGCGACGTATATTAATTACGCCCGGCAGATGAGCGACAACAAGTGGCGTGAAACAGGAATTCCCCTCATTTTCGATCCTCGCGGATTGGCCGATGGACAGCATCGTCTCAAAGCGATTGTCCTTTCCGGGAAGACTTATACCTTTACGATCAATGTTACAGAGGACGAGGACATTCATATGTACCTGGACAATGGTTTGCGACGGTCCGGTATTGACTCGCTTCGACAGGCACTTCGCAATCAATCGCTTAAAAACAGACACCTTTCTGTATTGAAAACGATGCTTGCCGGACGATTTTGTGGTACACAGAATTATCGCAGTTCCATTGAACTGAAGGAACTGTTCGAAAAATACGGTACGTCTGTTGTTTTCGCGACCGAATTGCTGGGCAATAAAACGGATTTAACGGTCCTTGGTTGCTTTGCTCGTGCTTGTCTCAATCTTCCAGAGTCCACTATTCTCGCGTTTGCCGAAGCATGGAAGAAAGGCGAAAACAGACCGATTGCAATTTTCCGAAATTTTATGTCGCAATTGACCGACCGCAGAATTCCGACCAAACGTGAAATTTACAAGCGGTTCTATTTCACTCTTCGGGCGTTCATGGACAATTCCGAAACGGTTGAAAACCCGTCTTATTGGAACGACTCGTTCGTACTTCTGTAAATCATCCGTTTCTTTCGACAATTATCCGCTTCGGCGGGAGCCACTTTACTAAAGCAATTATTTAGGAGAAAACTATGTCACAACTTAATTTTGATGCCACTCGTGTTGAGCCCACAGTCCCGCGCGAAATCGTTCCGGCAGGGAAGTATCTTGTCGAAATCACTGCCAGTTCCACCAAGGAAACAAAGGCGAAAAACGGGTCTTACCTCGAGCTCGAAATGACAATTATTGAAGGTGAGTTCCAGGGGTACAAACTCTGGGACAGACTCTGTTTGAACCATGTCAACGTAAAAACACAGCGGATTGCCCAGGCGAATTTGTCGGCGATTTGCCATGCGGTCAACGTTCTCCAGCCGCGAGATTCGATTGATCTCCACAATCTGCCGTTCACGGTTAATGTCAAAATTCGCGAAAATGAAGCGACCGGTGAACAATACAATGAGGTTCGCGGTTATAGCAAACGGGAACGGCAATTCGCAACGGA
>JAQVID010000351.1:2571-4737 GCA_028695865.1 Thermoguttaceae bacterium
CGCTCCCTGGGCTCGATAACACACTTTATATTACGATACTTTCAATAACTTACGAAGGAGATATTTATGGCGATTCACATTCATTTGTTCGACTGCAATTGTATTTTCTGCGGAAGCGATTTCCCGCTTGATTTTTTCCAGTCGCATAATGACGACGGACAGAACACCCAGTCGGCGACCGTTCCGCAAGACGAATCCGATCCGCTCGACGACTGTCCTGATACTGATGACAACGATCATGAAGATGATTGGGACGACAGCGATGATGAGGACGACGAGGACGACGAAGAAGATGACGAGAAGGAAATTGAAGAGGAACCGAAGCCAAACGACAAGAAGAAAATCTTCGGCTTTTTGATCGGCAAACACAACGTCTGTGTTCTGTGAGGTGGCGATGGTTCACAGTAAAAATAAAGGCGCGGCAGGCGAGAGAGAACTGGCGAAGGAAGTTGCCCGACTCTTCAACTGCTCCGCCCGACGGGGACAGCAGTTCGCCGGAGGCTCTGACAGCCCGGATATCGTAACGTCACTACCCGGTATTCATTTCGAGTGTAAACGGACGGAGCATTTTCAGCTGTGGTCCGCACTTGAACAAGCGACTCGGGACGCCGGAGAAAACGTTCCTGTCGTTTGTCATCGCCCCAATCGTCAGCCGTGGATAGTCGTTGTTAAACTGGACGACCTTCCACGTCTGGTTCGGGAATTGTATCCATTTATCGAACAACCATCAGAACAAAGCGAGAACACCAATGAAGACTATCGATCCGAAATTGATTAAATGCGATCCGGCATTCCATTCCAGAGCGGAACTCAACGAAGATATCGTGGTGGACTATGTTGAAGATATGAAACGCGGCGATGAGTTCCCGCCGGTACTGGTCTATTGGGACGGTACTCACGAAGAATACATTTTGGCAGACGGGTTTCACAGAGTAACGGCGTGGAGGCAAATCAATCCGACTGGTTATATTCCTGTGCAACTCAAACTCGGAACGGAAGAGGATGCCCGTTGGGGCGCAATTTGCGCCAATCAAGATCACGGGCTCCGCCGTTCCAACGCCGATAAACGCCGGGCGGTTGAACTGGCTCTACTTCATCCCAGAGGGGCGAAACTGAGTAATCGACTGATTGCGCGATTCACGGGAGTGAGCGAGTTTTTGATTCGTGACATTCGAAAAGAACTTGAATCAGCTGCGATAATATCGCACCTGTCATATCGCGAGGGTGCTGACGGTAAAGTCTACGACACGACCAACATAGGAGAAACTCAAATGGAAACATCTGACAAAACCTGTCTTGAATGCCGCCTGTTTCGGGATGGCCGCTGTCGATTTAGTGCCGACTACAAGGAACCGGAAGACCAGGCTTGTGAAGAGTTTCGTCCTATCGAAATTAAAAGGGTGGAACCGATTCCGGATCGCTCCAATGTGAAGATTCTGGAAAACTGGGGTGATAACTCTCCAAAAAAGACAAATGAACATCATTGTCGCAAGGCTGGAAGTGTGAATGTTCACATCTACGAAGATAATCCGACACTCTCGGCGGTGGAACTCCGGCATATGCTGGGCAACGACTGGCTTGCTGAACTGTATGCCGCGATCCATTTGATGTTGATCGGGGATAAAGAAGACACGAATAATCGATAAACATAATATCAGGAGATTACATGTTATTCAAATTTTACATGACGGATGAGTCCAGGACACTTCCCAATGAAACGAAAGTCTATCGTATTGTTGCGGCTCGTTCGTTCGGTCCTATTCGCAAGGGTGATGTTGGCGGTTGGCTTCAATATGCAGAGAACCTCTCGCAACTCGGGGAATGCTGGGTGGCCGATGATGCGATTGTCTGTGGCGAAAGTATCGTCTCGCAAGACGCACTTGTTAAAGATAACGCTGTGATCGATGGGCACTGCCGCGTCTTTGGTAACGCTGTGGTCTGCGATCACGCCCTGTTACGCGGCAGGGTTTATGTCTACGATCATGCCATTGTCGGTGAGGAATCGTCCCTGGCTGAAGAATGCAGTGTTAGCGGAAGAGCAACAGTATTTTGCACTTCCCGTTGGACGAATTCAAAGTCCAATTTCGGTATTCATATTTGTGGGAGAGCAACCGTTCGCGACAATGCTACGATCTGCGGTAAGGCGTCCATTCGTGATAAAGCTCT
>JAQVID010000352.1 GCA_028695865.1 Thermoguttaceae bacterium
CGCCTTGTGGAAGTTCATGAACTTACGGCGTTTTCTTGCTCATTTGCAAAATGAAAAAGTCATGTCTCTACGCGATAAGACCTATTTGCAGCGGCAATCGTTTCGCCGGCTCCAAATACATATTCTGCTTGGCGTGACAGGAATCCTCATGCTCTGTGGTATCTACATTCCTGTTCGGGAGTACGTGCAGGCATGGACCATTATTTGGTTGGCGATTATCATCTTGCTCTGCTGGGCCATGCTGTTGGCGCTGGTCGATTATATCTCTATTCGTTTGCATTTCGGTCGATCTGAAATGGAAAACCGCATTGAAAAAATCCGCCTGGATTATGAAATTCGAAAATTCGATCAAGAGCAAGACCGTAAATCTGCCCGGCAAAATGATTCCAATGACCCAAAAAACGATTCCGGTGACAAGTGATGTTTATTCGGGGGCCATGGTCGTCTGTCCTGAAAATATTTCGTGATAATGTTGTTTTGTGTGTTGTATCATTCCAGTATTGAACCCGTTTGCAAGAGGTGTCCCGTGAGAAAAATCATTTGTGTTCCCATTCTGCTTTTGACGATGCTTATTTTATTTCCTGCAACCTTGTCGGCGCAGGAATCGGCTGAAAACATGATCAATACCTTGATGCGAAAGTACCAAAAAGAGTGCTCTGTGGCCGATCTGACGCCCACTCTGTGCGTACTGGCCGGAATCAAGTCGCCTGCCAAGTGTGAAAGCCGACCGATTAAGCAGGTCGTCGCGATCGGTCAGGAGCGTTTCGGTAAAACGGGAGCTGAAAAGATTCTTGTATTTTGCCCTGACGCAATTGGACATTTTCTGCGTCCACAATTTCCCGCTGATTTCAAGCCGTTGGTGGAGTGTACCGACTTTCTCGCCGAAGGAACCAACGTCATGCCCAGTGTAACGCCTGTTTGTTTTGGCTCGATATTTACCGGGGCTTCCCCAAAAGTTCACGGGATCGAAAAATATTCAAAGCCTGTTTTAAAGATTCCGACTCTGTTCGATGCCTTTGCCGCCCAAAAGAAAAACGTCGCCATTCTCGCGGTTACCGGCTGCAGTATCGACATGATTTTTCGTGATCGTCCAGTCGATTATTTTTCCGTTCGTTCCAATGCAGTCGCGTTTGAATTAACGAAAATAATCTTGCAGAAATCCGATTACGATTTGATCATCTGTTATGACGGCGGATACGATTCGACGATGCACCGCACCGGAATTCACTCCGAGGCGTCGCTTGAGGCGATGCGCGACTCGCTTCGACGTTATCAGGAGTTGGTTCAACTCACCGATCAAGTCTGGAAAAAATATAATCGCGTAACCGTCTTTGCCCCGGACCACGGAGCCCACAACAACAAAAACGGGCGAGGCGGCCACGGTACCGATACCCCAGACGACATTCTGGTTGATCATTACTACCGCCTGCGCAGTCGATAAGAAAAAAGACAGGAAAAACCCAACCGTGTCGCGGACACATTTGGGAACGCAGCGGCTTGCTCCTGCTTTTGTGCATGCTCAATAAGGACAAACGCGGGAGAAAAGCCCCAGTTCGACCTTACGCCTTTGAAAAGAGCCCCCCGGCTTTTCAATCGAAAATTTCACAAAGAATTACACCTCCACCACAAGTGTCTTGCTCCGCCTAACGACTCTCTGTTTTCAAAATTGGAAAGGTAATACCATCGCTTTCCAGTCCAACCGTATTGACTGTACTTACGCGGTATTGTGGTGAAGGCAAACCATCGGGAGCGGAAGTGTCGCAATATTCCATTTTGGCCACAGGCGGTACTGGAGTATCGCTGTAACTCAATCCCTGGAAGAGCGACAAGCCAAAACGATTGTTGGGTTTTTCGGGAATTCTGGCAATTTCCACACCGTTGCGAAGAATCCGAAACGAGGCCAGACCGCTTTCGGGATCAGCATTGGCTTCCCATTTGAGAATTTTAGTTTTATGGTCGAAGGATAGGGATGACGGAGGCGGTGGCGGGGTTGTGTCGTCGATGGTCGCCGTCTTGCTGTACTGGCGACAGCATAGAAAAAAGTCCGCGGACGGGTACCACAGACCATGTTCGGTGAATTCGTCAAGATTCATTTTCATAAGACATTCCGTGTTTTTGACAAGACCTTGTGGCATGGGACGAAGAACTGCGGTTCCGGCCTTTTCCGGCAATCGCCGGGTAAGACAGATATCAAGAAAGCGTATGGCCGGATAGCGCGAATTACCGCATTCATGGGACGTCTTCGGATCGACAAGAACGCCGAGCATCGCACCGGCTTTACGCATGGTCAACACATAAGGAATCGCGCGACTCCAAATACCGTTAAACTGTTTGTTCGTTCCTTTTTTTTCCAGAAGACCGAGATTGAGTATGATGGGCGTTGCTTTTGCCGCGTCCGAAAGCGGCAGTTTTTCGAATGTGTTGCCAACGCAATCGGGATGCCCGGAACGCAACCAGGCACCGACAATTCGCTCGGGATAAAGCTGGACCATGGAACCGCACCAGTGTCCGCCCCCAGAGTGCCCCCACATTGCCCACGGTACGACATTAAGTTCGGGATGGCCGTTCTTCTTGCCGAAATGATCGAGCGCGGCAAGAAAACTTCGGGCCGATCCGTTTTGCGGATGGCACCACGCTTCGCATGGACCGTCCTGACGATAGGAAACACCAATCAGCGCACAATCGTGTTTCTTTGCAAGCGACTGCCAGTGAAGATCATCAACGGCGGTCCGACCGCTGTCACAGGACCCGAGCCCGCAACCGTGCTGGTGCACGATCACTCCGCGAAGCGTTTTCACTCCGTCTGGAATCCAAATACGCCACTCGGCACGATAAATCAGTTCGCCCGGTTTGTCGGACTCCGGAAACGTTACGGCATCGTACCCGGCGTAACATATTGAAAGAAAGGTCAACGTCAAAAAAAATACAATACCGCACATGATCGATCGGGGTGTCCATTGCATAATCAATGTTCCTTGTCTGTTTCTGTGTAACCGTTCCATTTTAATAAAATATTTTCTCCCGTTCACAGGATGACGCGATTTATTTGCTCGTTTTGGCATGTTAGGCAAGCCCGTATATGGAGGTCTCGCGTAACCGCAATTAGGGTGTGTTGGGACTAAAATCAGGGTATGTTGGGACTCATTCGAACCGCTCGCAAATCCTTCACTACACCTGATTGTAACGAAGAATCAACAGCTATGCAAGCATTTTGCTTTTGCATGTGATTATTTTTTCTGAAAATATGACTCTTCCGGCGTTTTGGGGGGAGAAGCGGTAAATGGTCTCGACATGGAATGTAAAGCAGTGATCACGCGAAAGAGAAATGCAACGTTTTCGCGATTAAGAATAAAGCAAAGTTTTTCGATTGCAAGAAAGCAAGTTCACCGCGTTGTGGTATCCGCGCGGCAAGCAGGGGGGCGCCAGCCGTACCCCTGTTATGCGATTTTCCAAAAAGCCCAACTGTGTCGAAGGCAACTGTGTCGAAGACAACTGTGTCGAAGGCAACCGCGTCGAAGGCAAACTTTTGTATTTTGGCTGTCTGCTTTTGGTTTGTACTTGACCTTAAAATCACTCGTGTTTGTGCTTGCCCACCGGAGGAAATTCACTCTTGGTCTTTGTGGGGCCCTGAGAAAGCAAAGGTATTGCCTCGGAAGCCGTTTTGGTCGTTAAGTTGAACAAGCAGAAGCCTTTTGCGCCGAGTTTTCGGGCAATTTCAATTTGTATGATACTGTCGGAAGGGAGTTGCGTTGACCTGTCCGCATTCAGGCCAATACCAGGGTAGAACGGGAAGGAAGCATCGGCAATGTATTTCTGCTGTCGTGTACACATAGACTTGAAAACGGAGGGATCATTTGAATAATTCATCGGACAGACGAAATCAAGATATCCCTTTTTAATCCAATCGACCCAATCCTGGGCAACCGAATCAATACAATCAGGATAGGAATTGAAGACGGCAGCCGAAATCTTGACATTCGGACATTCCTGATCAACCCGGCGACGAACTTCACGCACGACCATGGTAATCAGTCCGACTCGCCAGGCATTGAACGCGTTGCGAACATCACGGTTTTTGCGAACAGCCGCGGCAACGTCGTCGAGCTTTGAACCTGTTTGCTTCTCATAAAAATCGCGGAATTGCTGTTGACATCGCGGGCAAAAACAGACATTGCTCATTCCGTATCGAATGAAGTCGTAGTGAATCCCGTCCACCTTGTATTTCGTTGCCATTTCGAGCATAAGATTCACTTCCAATTCTCTGTTTTCAGGCATGGAAGGGCACATGGCATCGACATTGTTGCCGTTCATATCTTTTTGGGTCCGATTTGCTTTTCGCATTTCGGCAATGAATTCTTTTGACGTTCCGAGCAACTTGAAGCAGATACGGCGAGGATGAAGTTGCACATTATATTTTTTGGCGGCACGACACGCCGCTTCCATCTGGTCTCCGTATTGCTCACACAAAGGATGCTTCGGCAAATACTTGCTGGGATATAAAGCGGAACCGCCCCACAACATAATGGGAATAATCCCGTTGAACCCGTTGTCAGAAAGGAGTTTCATCGTTTGATCCCAATCGCCGGGAAAAATGCCGGTACCATTGCTTTCCCACCAGAGTCGGGCTTCGACGTTTCGGGAAGAAATTGATTTGGCATAAGCCGTTTCGATTTCGTGGTGAATCGTTTTGAGTACTTTCGAGAACTGTTGCGTTTGTTCGAGAGTACCACGATTTTT
>JAQVID010000353.1 GCA_028695865.1 Thermoguttaceae bacterium
AAAGAGTTTGCCAGGTACCGATTTTGTGTTTTTCTGATTCATGTCCCGCGTCCCATTGGAAAACGGGGAGTATTCAGGCCGTGAATCGCGAAAATCAAATACGGCCTTTATACAACAAAAACGGTCGGCGATTATTTTTTGCTTGCGCGGACAACGACCCGTTCGATCGAAAGAGCCTTACCGGAGGCATGATCAATATCGACGAGAGTTCCGTTGATTCGAACATCGTCTTTGGCGACATCGTAAGGAGTCGGGCGAAACGTGCGAAGCGTTTCGGTCACACGGTCGATACGTCGGCCAATAATACTTTCGAATGGGCCGGTCATGCCGACATCGCACTGAAACGCGGTTCCTTTTGGAAAGATCGTTTCGTCAGCCGTTGCGACATGGGTATGAGTTCCGAGCACGGCCGAAACGCGACCGTCAAGATATCGCCCCATGACCTGCTTGTCACTGGTTGCTTCAGCATGATAATCCAGAACGCGAATCCGAACGTCTCGCGGAATTTCCGCAAGCATATCGTCAATAGCGTGAAGCGGCGAGTCGATCGGTTTCATAAAAGTCTGGCCCAGCAAGGCCATGACCACAATTTTGAGTTCCATTCCGTATTTCTGCCGGGATTGGGGAACCGGCAAGACGGTTAAACGCTTGCCCGGCGCGTTGATCGGAAAATTCCCGGGCCGGACAATATTGGCTTCCGCTTCCAGAACGGGATATATTTCCTGCTGACGGTAGGCATGGTCGCCGAGCGTAATACAATCGACGCCTGACCGGATCAGTGTTTGATAATTCTCGATGGTCAAACCTGACCCGCCGGCACTGTTTTCCGCGTTGGCAATAACAAAGTCGATACTCCGAAGCTCTCGAAAGTTTTTCAGTTCGTCCTGAATAACTTGCCTGCCTGGCTTGCCAACAATATCGCCGATCATAAGTATGCGCATGAAAAACCCTTTCAAGACAATAATAATATATCCATATATCATTATACTGTTTTCCTCGTGGCCCGCAAGAGGTTTTTCGGTCGGTATTCGCAGGGACAGCCGGCAAAAACAGATTTTTAGTGTATATTTTTTACCGGTTCGCCGAATAAAGGAAAAGATGTTTTTATGCGGCCAGGAATTCATTTTTCCTGCCGTAATGGCCCGCTTGCCTTCGGAAAACGGCGGACTTAACGTTACTCGGAGCGAAAACGCACACAGTTCTGGTATTACAACCGGCATAATCGATACAACCGGTATAGCAGGCATAACATGAATAAAAGCAAAGCAAATTTTGTCTTCGGGACCTGTTTGTTCCAGCAAGCAATGGGAACAAACAACAAAACAGGATTTGGCTTGTGTTTTTTGCTGTTGGTCGCTCTTGTCGTCTTGCCACAGAACCTTTGGGCCCAGGATCAGGCTACGGCGGCTGATCGTAACGAAACAGTGTTAACCGCAATGCCGGTAGAGTCGGAAAATATACCGGCGGCAACAGGTCTGTTTTCCGGTACATCGTTTAGCGGATATGTGAATGCCGGATTTCTTATGAATACACGGGGAGCTTCCTGGAATGGAAATGCTTCGACAGGCAGTCATAATGGAGGGGGGCTGAAAGGGCTTTATGTTTCGGCGGTGAAAAAAGCACAGACCTGCAAAGCAGGGGGAGACTGGGGGTTCGGAACAGACTTTCTGTTTGGGGAAGATTCGAGAATGTGCCGGGTTTACAACGGTTTTGACGAATCGTGGTGGACGGGGCGTGACGGTCGTGGGAATCCGTGGTATGGGTTTGCCATGCCCCAACTTTACACGGAATTTGCCGTACATCATTGGACCGTGCAAGTTGGTCATTTCTATACTCCCCTTGGATATGAGCCCATTCCTGCTTCCGGACGGTTTTTCTTTTCCTCCGGTTTGTCTTATGATTCGTTGCCTTCAACACATACCGGCGGGCAGCTCAAGTATGACGGAATTGAGAATTTTGAAGCGTCGGTTGGCTGGGTCAACGGTAATGATGAAGGTTTCAGCGACAAGACAGGAGGTTCTCTGGTCCTTGGCTTTTTCAAGTATAAATTCAGTGACAAGATGTCGTTAGCATACGGTTTTACGGCAGGAGATTATTCCGATTCGCGGCTCGACCATGTTTTACCGTATCATGTCTATGGGTCAACACATACCTGGGTTCTTGAAACGTCGCTCAATCCGTGTCTTGATCTGGCAACGACGGCCGATTGGCAAAAGCGCGACGGTGACTTCCATTCGACGACGACAACTTTCGGACAATATATCTATCGCCGGCTGAACGATCATTGGCGGGTAGGTATTCGGGCCGAATGGCAACGTTTCGAATATCTTTCCGCAAGAGACAACGAGCTTGTCAATGTAACGCTGGGTGTCAACTGGGCACCGACCGGCGACGAAAAAATATTCCGTATTCGTCCTGAAGTTCGATACGACAGTAATACAGCCGATCCGTATGGCCGACATACCAATAAACCGGATCAGCTCTGTTTCGGCGGCGATATGATTTATCAGTTCTAAGAAATGCAACTGTTCGCGGAGTTTTACGATGGAGAGAGCTTGCTCCAAGTTCGACCATAACGCGCAAGCGGCAGATTTTTGGAGCGCAGCGGCTTGACGCCGTTTTCGTGTGTTAAACAGGGGTAAACGCGGGAGAAAAGCCCCAAGTTCGAGAGTTCACGCTTTGAAAGAGAATCCCCCGGGGTTTACTCTTAAGAGTGAAACCTGAACGGGTTCCGGATTTTGGGACAGGTACCGCCAAGGAAATGCGGCTCCTGACTTCACGGCAAAATCAGGGGCACCCGGTTTATCGGCGACGGCGGTTGGATCGGTTGCCCGGCTGCGTTGAACGCGAATCCTCATTCATCGAATCGGCACGCGTTTTGTATCTTGAATACCTTCCTGATTTATTCTCTTTTTTATCGTTGTCATTGTCTTTGTCACGCCGGTCTCGCAAGGAATCTTTGGAATCCGATTTTCCGTCTTTCTTCGAGTCCATTCTCGAATTATATTTTGAACGTGATCTTGTGTCGGAACCCGACCTCGAATCCTTTTTATTTGCGTCTTTACTTGCGTCTTTTTTGTTGGTTGACGATCTGGAAGAATCCGGCTTGCCTGTTCCTGTTTTTGCATCGCCAGACTTTGCATTACCCGGCTTTGTATCACCGGGCTTGGCGTCTCCCGGCTTACCGGGCATTTCGCCGGCGGCTTCGGCCGCGAGCTTCTTTTCTTCTTCGATTTTTTTGCGTCTTTCCGCTTCTTTTTTCCGGCGTTCGTTTTCTTTGATAATTTCGGGAGGGACTTTTCCGCCTTGAGCCAAATACAAATGGGTACTTGGGACAAGGTGATGATAAATGAACGCCTGCTCCCAATCGTCGGCAGCCAGAACAGGGCGAACGATTTCTTTTCCATCGACGGTAGCGACGGCTTCGAGGTCTAAAGGAGTCGGATTTGGGTCAAGTTTTTTGATCAAATGAATACCAAAAGACTTTTCTGATTCGCCGGCCTGAATTTGTCCTCCGCTAGCCAAAACGAAATTATCGTCATTCCCGGCGGGTCGCAGTTTAATGGGCCCCTCAAAGCCTTCGGAGCGAAAAGCGCGGACTTTAATCGAGGTGTTTTGACCATTCACTCTTGCGACAGAACCAACGGTTACAACGCGAAAATCTCCTTGAGGCGGCGAGATTCGCAGGCGATAAAAGCAATCGGCGCCCGAATGCCGCGTGCGTCCGAAAACGCGCACAGCGTGGACTCCGTTCATCATGATTTCGCTTTCCAGATGAGGATCGGCGTCGTGAGTTGAGGTTCCGATATTTGGGCCGGAAGCGTCACTGCGGTCGTCACTGTCCGCGATCACATTGCCTGCCGGATCGACAAGTTCCACGACGGCATCGAGCGCGGACCCCAATCGCTGAGCGGCGATATCGACGACGACTTTCTGACCCGGCTTTGCTTGAAACTGATAGAAATCAACTTCACAAGGTTGTTCGATTTTACCGTAAACAACGCAAGGAAACGCAACGGCAACGGGAGAAACTTTTGCCTCTTGCGGAGCCTGGTCAGATGCGGACGGTTCTACGCTTTGCGTTTCGGATGGTCTTTCTTTGTGTGGAAGCCAGGAGAATCGGCAGTCTTCTTTGGAGTATACTCGCGGCGTGGGAATTTGCTGATCGTCCGGCCGCGGTGGTTCATAAAATACAGGAAGCGTTTCCACCACATAATGGAACGGACGAATGAGCGGCTCTTTTTCATTTAGCAGTGATATGGTACGGAAATCTTCGTAATAAACATTGCCGCTTGTATCGACATTGATTTTGTCTTGTGGAAGATTCCCGCCGAAGAGTGAAATTTCAAGCGGCTTGCCCGCGGCACCGCCTATCGGGAAAAACGAATGAACCAAAGGAAACGGTCCGACCGAAATTCGATAGACGAAATCGTTTCGCCCGCGAAAAATCGAGTCTTGAATCTCAACACAATAGATTCCCGTCTTCTGCGTTTTGACCAGCATGAGAGGATTCTGATCGAATCGGTATGATTCGGAAACGCGGATTTTTTGCCCATCCGGATCGTAAAGACTGATGGTCGCGGCAAACCAGCCGGGGACCGCGTTGGCGATAAACGGCTCCAAACTTCGGGCCTGTACGTCCAAGGTGAGACGCTGATGCTTTCGGGCACGGAAATAAAACCGGTCAATGTCGCCCGGCCGAATTTGCCCGTTAAAAACGACCG
>JAQVID010000354.1 GCA_028695865.1 Thermoguttaceae bacterium
CTGATTTTCAAATACCTTCCGGCCGCGTACAACACGCCCGGCGACGAACGTGCACGGGAAAAGGTTCACCACGCTTCGACCATTGCCGGAATGGCTTTTGCCAACGCGTTTTTGGGCTTATGCCATTCGATGGCCCACAAGCTCGGTGCCGCGTTCCACATTCCGCACGGTTTGGCCAATGCCTTCCTGATCGGTCATGTGATTCGCTTCAATGGAACGAGCAAACCGACGCGACAAGGAACGTTTTCGCAGTACAAATGCCCTGAAGCCAAAGAGCGATACGGCGAACTGGCCGACTTCCTCAAGCTTACCACACCCGACATGACACCCGAGCAGAGAGTCGAAGCGTTGATCGCCGCGGTCGAGCAACTCAAGAAGACGCTAAACATTCCCGATTCGATTCAGGAGTATGGAATTGCCGAAAAAGATTTCCTGGCCGAACTGGATCAGATGTCGGAAAACGCGTTTGACGATCAGTGCACTGGCGCCAATCCGCGGTACCCCATGATCTCCGAGATCAAGGAACTCTATCGTAAAGCATTTTACGGCGAAAAAAAGAATTGATTCCTTAAGCCGGTAAAAAAGTACATGGCCCTGGGAACGGCTTGGAAACCTGAGTCGTTCCCTTTTTTCGTAAAGTAAAAGAAACGGTATACCCTAATAAATTGGACCGCCGCGAACCTCGCAACAAGATATCTTCAGGCAAATTTTTAGGCACGCAATCTCAATCATCTTAACCAAAGAGTCCTTAACCAAAGAGTCCTTAACCAAAGAGTCCTTAACCAAAGAGTCCTTAACCAAAGAAGCCTTAACCAAAGAAGCCTTAACCAAAGAAGCCTTAACCAAAGAAGCCTTAACCAAAGAAGCCTTAGCCAAAGAGTCCTCCCGGACGAATCCGGAAAAGTATTTTTTTGATTCGCGTATTCCGTCGCGAGGTTGCTTTTCTGAGTGATGTTTGTGCAATCAGTGCGAAAACAAAACGGTAAAGTCCAAAAGCGTTGTCTTGCCGTCAGCAGATTGAAACGCGACTTCGCTTATTCCGCTTTGAAGCTGCGTCGAGCTAAGCTCAAAAAGCGAACCACTGTGACCACTTCCCATTGGCCTGACCTCCGGAAAGCGGCTTACTCCGCCGTTTCAGTCTAAACTTTGCCATGCTGCACGGAGCACAAAAGCAATGTTTCCACGTGTGCAGGGCAAGTCTTGCCCGTTACATGTATGATACAAATTGGCTTACGCGGCCCACCATTCAACCAACTGTCTGCGACCAGGAGAAAATTTTGAAATTCCCCCATTGACATTCTCTCAAGGGTGCTATAATGA
Organism: Thermoguttaceae bacterium; assembly: GCA_028695865.1. Taxonomy (GTDB): domain Bacteria; phylum Planctomycetota; class Planctomycetia; order Pirellulales; family Thermoguttaceae; genus JAUNBG01. The sequence continues at coordinate 1,321 of JAQVID010000354.1, forward strand.
ACACAGTTAAGGAAAGGTATTCTTATGAATTCGACAATTGTTTTCGGTACGTTCGCTTGGCGTTGGCGTTTTAACATGGATTAAAACGCTTACGGTGCTGTATTGAAACAGATGTCGAATCCGACATACTTTTATATTTATCAAAGACCGCGAGTGTTCAGCGCGGTCTTTTTTTATGTCTGTTTTCGTGGAAACAACGGACCGTGCTCCTGCTTTGCGGTTTGTTTTTATTCCAGAAATCCCCAACGAGAACAGTCATGCTCAATAAAATTCATCCTGACAGCGAAACTTTCGCCAAGATTGCCCATTCAGGCAATGCCGTTATTGTCTTCAAGGAAATGATTGCCGATTGTGTAACGCCGGTCGCCATTCTGTCCCATTTTTATCGCCATTGCACTCCGGAAAAACGATCGGGAATTTTTCTTCTCGAAAGCCGTGGAGATTCGCGTCAGACTGGCCGCTACAGTTATCTTGGTCTGGGTGTGGCCAAGAAGATCGACGTCATGGCCAAAGAGATTCGAATCGTCCATCACGATCAAAAAGATCGCATTGAAACGATTTCACACGAAGGTCAACCATTACAAAAGCTTCGCGAACTATGCCGTCGCGTACAGCTTGAAGAAACGCCGGAACTCCCCGATCTCCCCTTTGGACTCGTCGGATGGTTTACTTACGAAATGGTTTCGTTATTGGAATCCATTCCCATTCACGAAATGAACGATACATCTCTTGCCTCGTTCGTTATTCCCAACGAAATGATCGTTTTCGATAATTTCAAACAGCGACTCTATCTGTGTATTCTTTCGCTGGACGAAGAGAAAGAGCAAACGATTCAATTCCGATACGAAGCGGCCACGGCGAGACTGAAAGCTCTGACTCGTGAGCTTGGTGAAATGTTTCACGAAACGGTAGATTCGTCCCGCAATGTCAGCCGCAGTGTGCGTTTAACTCCTCTGCTTGATCCATACGATTTTGAGAATCGCATCCAAAAGGTACGCCAGGAAATTATTCAGGGCGAAGTCGTCCAGTTGGTTCTTTCGCAACCGTTCGTCAGCAAGGTCATTCCCGACCCGATTCAGCTCTATCGGGCACAGCGTCTCATCAATCCCTCGCCGTATATGTATTTTCTGCATTTCGACAACGCGATTGTTGTTGGTTCGTCGCCGGAAACCATGGTTCGACTGAAAGACGGTCGGGCACTGCTGCGGCCCATTGCCGGAACTCGGCCGCGAGGTAAAACGGATATTGAAGACCGTATGATGGCCGACGAACTTCTCAACGACGAAAAAGAACGCGCCGAACATCTCATGCTGGTCGATCTTGGTCGCAACGATCTCAGTCGCGTCGCAAGAGTTGGAAGTGTAACGGTCAAAAATCTTATGACGATCGAACGTTATTCGCATGTTATGCACCTTGTTTCCGACGTGACCGCCGAACTGGAAGAAGGCTGCGACGCCTTCGACCTGTTTGGCGCAACCTTTCCCGCCGGAACGCTCAGCGGCGCACCTAAAATACGCGCAATGCAATTGATTCATGAGTACGAAGATTATCCCCGCCGGTACTATGGCGGCGCGGTTGGATACATTTCCTTCAAAGGCGAAATGGATTTCGCCATAACGATTCGCACCGCGACTATCGCCAATGGACTCTTGACCGTTCAGGCAGGGGCCGGTATTGTCTACGATTCCATTCCGGAAAAGGAACGACAAGAAACAATCAATAAAGCGCAGGCTCTTGCGCATGCTATTGATCTGATACCCATTCTCGAAGAAAAGGAGTAATATAATGATCGCTGTTATCGATAATTACGATTCGTTTACTTTCAACCTGGTCCAAATATTACGTACCATACGGGACGAGATTTGCGTGTATCGCAACGACGAAATGACAGTCCTGGAATTGGAAGAAAAAAACCCGGAAGGTATTGTCATTTCGCCCGGCCCGGGAAATCCAACTTCGGCGGGAATCTCGTGCGATGTCATTCGTCATTTTGCGAAGCGGGTTCCAATCCTTGGTGTCTGCCTTGGTCATCAGGCGATCGGCTACGCGTTTGGAGCCAAAATCGTTTCGGCACAAAGAATCGTTCACGGAAAAACATCCGTGATTACTTCCGATGGTCGAGGCCTTTTTCGCGGCGTGTCCAATCCGTTCTCCGCCATGCGTTATCATTCATTGGCCATTGATCGCAACTCCCTTCCCAACACACTGGAAATTTCCGCAACCACGTCAGACGGTGAAATTATGGGGATTCGACTGCGTGATGAACTTGACTTACCACCTGTCGAAGGAATTCAATTTCATCCCGAATCGATTATGACGCCTTCCGGAAAATATCTGCTGCGTAATTTCGTCGAATCTGTTCGAAAGCAGCAACACGCGTATTGTCCAAATTATATTTGATCATCATTCGTAACCCTGGCAGGAATCCAACTCATGACCCATTTACTTATTCAAGAGCTTCGCCAATTGACCCGGCACGAGTCCCTGACCGCTTCGCAAATGAAAACGGCAGTTTCGGAAATATTGGCCGGGAACGCCTCGTCCGTTGCAACAGGGGCTTTTTTAACCGCGCTGGCCGTTCGCGGAGAAACGGCTGACGAACTGACCGGTGCCATTGACGCCATGCGACGGGAAACCGTCCGAATCGAATTGCCCAATACACATGCCATTGATCTGGTCGGAACAGGAGGCGATTGCCTTCATACCTTTAATATATCGACCGCGGCGGCGTTCATTACTGCCGGTGCCGGACTACCCGTCGCAAAACATGGGAATCGATCTGTTTCGAGCAGGTGCGGAAGCGCCGATGTTCTGGAATCGCTCGGCGCTCGTCTTGATCTGGCTCCCGAACAAATCGAAATCTCCATTCGTGAAACCGGAATTGGCTTTATGTTCGCCCCGCAATTTCATCGCGGGATGGAACATGTACAATCCGTCCGCAAATTACTCGGTATTCGTACCATCTTTAATATGATCGGACCTCTTGTTAATCCGGCAGAACCTTCGTTTATTCTGCTTGGCGTTTATTCGCCGCTTTTAACCGAATTGTTCGCCGAAGTGCTGCGCCGTCAGGGAATCCAACGGGCAATGGTCGTGTGTGGGTCCGATGGCATGGACGAGTTAACACTAACCGGCCCTTCCCGTATTACTTTTCTCGATGAACGCGGATTGACCACATCAAATTTCTATCCCGAACTTCTCTTCGACGAAGGTCGGGTACTGCCAACGGAACTTGAAGGCGGCGACGTTCAAACAAACGCGACAATTTCGTACGACTTACTTCAGGGAAAAATCGTTGGCGGAAAAAAGAATGTCGCGCTGCTCAATGCCGGCGCCGCTCTCTTCATTGCCCAACAAGCCGATGCCATTCAGCATGGAATTGAAATGGCTCG
>JAQVID010000355.1 GCA_028695865.1 Thermoguttaceae bacterium
CGATACGCATTTGCAACGTTCCGAGTCGGTCGTCGCGGCGCTTCAGTTTGGTTGGGACAAGACCGTCGACATGATGGGTTTGGTCTTTAAGTTCCTTCGAAATGTTGGAAAATCGGTTTCGGCCAAAGCGTTGGGGGGTCCGGTCATGATCGTTGGAACAGCGTACGCGTTTACCGGTACAGGTGATGGGCTGTTTTTGCTCTTCCTCTGTATCATCGGGGCAAATTTGGCCGTGGTCAACTTCCTGCCGATTCCTGTTCTGGACGGGGGACACATGGTCTTCCTGCTGTATGAAGCGATTTTCCGACGGCCTCCGAACGAAAACATCCAAATTATTCTGAGCTACATGGGGTTGTTTCTCCTGCTGGCTCTCATGTTTTGGGTAATTGGTCTGGACATCTTCCGCTGTCTGGGACTGTTGTAATTTCAGACAAGAAACCATTCGTATTTGTTATACTTTTGTTGCGGGAGATGTTTGATGTCTCCCGTTTTTTCATGAAAAGGAGTATTGCAATGAAAAAAGCTCTTACCTGGCTGGGGCACAATTGTTGGCTTTTTGAAGCAGGCCAAACGAAATTACTCATCGATCCCTTTTTGGCGACGCGAACGGCTCCTGTCAAACCGGAGCAGGTTCAGGCCGATTATGTTCTGGTCTCGCATGGACACGGCGACCATTGTGCCGACGCGCTGTCTATCGCCAAACGGTGTCATTCGACGCTTGTCGCAATAGCGGAGGTCGGTCAGTGGTTCGGTGCCAAAGGAATTGAAAAAATCGAAGGAATGAATATTGGTGGTGCCGTTCCCTTTACATGTCAGGACGGAAACGCGACCAAACAGGGGCTTATCATGATGGTCCCCGCTCTTCACAGTTCGACAATGCCTGACGGGGCCAGTGGTGGTCAACCTTGCGGTTTTGTCGTGAGCGTTCCCAAGTCGCAAAATCGCATCGCCGCAACGAAAGACGATCCGATCTTGCCGATGAACGAACTGCTTGCCGACGCGTTCTCGATTTATTTTGCTTGTGATACCGGCTTTTTCGTTGGAATGAGCTGGATTGGCGGACTTGGTATTGACGTCGCCGTTTTGCCGATCGGTGACCGCTACACGATGGGTCCTGCCGTTTCGCTCGACGCTGCGAGGGCTCTTCATGCCGGCGTTGTGATTCCATCGCATTACGGAACATGGCCCATGATCGATCAGGACGCCAGTCGCTGGGCTCAGGCGATTGGCAAGTATACCGATGCCCGGGCAATGGTTCTCAAGCCGGGTGAACGAACTTCTCTGGACTGATTTTGCCCCATGTAAAAGTTCAATGAATGGTACTTTGTGCCATTCAACAACCTATATCTTGACGATCAACAAAGCCGCGAGGAATCGATCTCGTGTTTCGTCGCGTGTTCGGCATACGAAGGAGAAGAAATGCAACGCTTTACGATGTTTATCAAAAACGGATTCGCCCGAGTGCTCTTGGCCAATGCGCTGTTTGTGTCGATGTGCTTGCAACTTGGAACAGGTATTGCGATTTTATCGGAAAAACATCTTTTGGCGAATGAAGGACAAAGTGCAAAGACGCCCAGGCAATTTATTCCGTTGGTCGAGCAACCCCAGGCTCTGCGCCGACTTGATCCGGCAGAACCCGTTTGGGTCACTCCGGACCGCAAACAGGTAGTCCTGGGCGGCGAAATCTGCTTGCGGGAAGGATTGCTCGAATTCTTTGCCTGTCGGACGCGAAGCAAGGAGCACGAGTCGATTGTCGTTCTTAATATCAAGCCGCGATTGATTCACGCTGCCCTGCTGGTCATTGGAGCCAAGCCGGGAAGTCCTGCCCGATTCGATCCGGTTTTTGTTCCGCCCAGCGGAGAGGAAATCGATATTCGAATCCGCTGGAAAGATGAAACAGGACACGTAAAAGAACTGCCCGCACAAGAACTGATTCGCGAAGCAACATCCAAAAAAACCATGCAGGTTCCCTGGGTTTTTACGGGCGGATTGTTCGGAACGGACCCGGAAGGCAAAAAGTACTATCTTGCGGACATTTCAGGGGAAATCTTTGGTGTCTCAAACTTTCCTGGATCGGTTTTGGACGTACCGTTCGAGAGTTCTGCCAATAACGATAACTTATATTACGAGCCAAACACACCGAACATCCCGGCGGTGGGGACGCCTGTGACGCTCCTTTTGACCATAAAAAAGCAAAAATGAGTCAACAAGAGTGAAATATATCACGAAGTCGTAAGGGGAATCTTGCCATAATAGGACGAAAAAAGCTTATTTCTTATATAATGTATTGACTTGGTGCATTCGATTTGGTTTAATAAAGGTTTGATGTACTTATTCACGCGGCCAAAGCAAAATTTCTTTGTGCGGCAGAATCAAAAATTGAACCATGAGGAGAAATCGAAATGTCTAAGTTAGCAATTGACGGCGGAGAAAAAACATTCAATGGAAGTTTTCCGGGTTGGCCTTGTTTCGAAGAATCGACCATTCAAAAGGTCGCGGATATTCTTCGTTCGGGCAAAGTAAATTATTGGACGGGACACGTTGGCCAACAGTTTGAAAAAGCCTGGGCCAAATGGCTGGGAGTTTCTGACGCGATCAGCGTGACCAACGGTACGGCGGCGCTTCACGTTGCCTTGGCAGCTTTGGGAATTGGCCCTGGCGACGAAGTCATTTGCCCGAGCTATTCGTTTATTGCTTCCAGTTTCTGCGTTCTTCAGGCGGGAGCTCTTCCGGTGTTTGCCGATGTAGGGACCGATCACCTTATTTCCGCGGCTGATATTGAAAGCAAGATCACCGAGCGAACCAAAGCAATTGTCGTTGTTCATCTTTACGGTATGGTAGTCGATATGGACCCGATTTTGGCGATTGCGAAAAAACATCATCTGAAAGTCGTTGAAGACTGTGCGCAATGCTTCGGTGGTGTTTACAAAGGTAAAAAAGCCGGAACAATCGGCGATGTCGGTTGCTTCAGTTTCTGCCAGAGCAAGCACTTCACAACCGGTGGTGAAGGCGGTATGGTTGTGACGTCGAATGATGATGTCGCTTGGGAATGCCGCTCGATTCGTGACCATGGTTACGACGTCAAAGAGCGTTTGAATCTGCTTGAAATGGAAGGCAAACTCATGTACATCCACAAGCGGGTTGGTTATAATTTCCGTATGACCGAAATTCAGTCGCAAATCGGCTTGAGCGAACTGGAACGTTTTGATTCCTGGAACTTCCCGAATCGTCGTCGGAATGGTCAAATGCTCTTAAACGCCCTCAAAGATCATCCGCTCGTCATGTATCCTCCGGTTGACACCGAAGAACGACAGAACGCATACTGGTGGGCTCCGTTCGTACTCGATACGGACAAGATTACTTGCGATATCAAGACGTTCATCAAGGCGATTGGCGCCGAAGGGGTTCCGGTTTACAGCGTTCTCTGGCCGGAAATGTACAAAGAAAAAGCTTATGTCGAGCGAGTTGGTTTCGGAACGGCCAATTATCCGTTCTATGATCCCAAGGCCCGCAATATCGATTATACCCAGGTCGAATGCAAACAGGCCAAGTGGATGACCGACCGGACCATGTGCTTCTTTACCCATCCGGTTTACACGGTAGAACATATTCAGGCTTGTATCGACGCCTTCAAGAAGGTTGCCGACGCTTACATGAAATGAACCTGTAACAACAGAGGAGTCGATGATGGAAAAAGTAAAATATGCCCTGATCGGATTCGGTGGCATCGCTGAAAACCGAATTGCCAGAGAAGGGTTTGCCTGCGACAAGAGTCGTTTTGCTCCACTTGACGGTGTTGAGCTGGTGGGCGCGTGCGATTTGAATCCGGCGCGTCAGGCGGCTGCCGAAGCTCTGGGACTTAAGTGGTACGCCAATCCGGACGCGATTCTTGCCGATCCGGCAATTGACGCCGTTTTCGTCGCGACAAACAACATGTCGCACGCCAGTCTTGCAAGTCAGGCACTCAACGCGGGCAAACACGTTTTGGTTGAGAAACCGCTTTCGGCCACCGCGGACGATGCCGCAACGCTCGTTCGTTTGGCCGCCGAAAAGAAGCTGTCGCTTGGCGTTGATCACATGATGGTCAATAACAAGTTGAACATCAAGGCGAAAAAAATGTTGGCCGACAACGTACTGGGTACCGTGAACGACTGTTGCTTCCATATGGAATTTGCTTATGGCTATGATCCTGCGGAAGCGGCGACCTGGCGGTGCAGCAAGTGGGACGAGATGGGCGGTCCAATTGGCGACGTCGCCAGTCATTGCTTCTACGTCTCGGAGTTCCTCTTTGACGACGTGATTACCGACGTTGCCGCCGTCTATTATCCCAAGACGATGGGAATCGTCGTGGAAGACGGCGCCTTTGTCCGATTCAAGATGAAAAAGGGATTGGTCGCCAGTGCCCGGGTTTCGTTCTGCGATTTGCGGGGCGGACTCGGTGGAACGCTTACCGGTTTGGGTTATGAACTTTATGGGTCCAATGCCGTGTTACGCGGTTATGGAACCATGTTCCAACTTTCCGGTTATCCGGACGAACCGATTCCGGTGCGACTGGAACTTGATCGATTTTCTTCGCAGGAGACAATTACCGCGGCGGACGAACCGACCCCCAATATTTATCAGGGCGTTGTTCTTCGCCATGCGCAATCGATTCGCGAAGGTAAACCAATCAATGCCGAAGACGGCTTGCGCAATGTTAAATTGTGCTACG
>JAQVID010000356.1 GCA_028695865.1 Thermoguttaceae bacterium
TCCCTGACGCCCCCGACCGGAACTCTTAAGCCGAAGCTGTAAAATGTATGTGTATCATGCACGAAAAATGGTCCTGCTGTTCTAATTAACGTACAGAAAGATAACAAAAAATTGTTTCGCCCCTCATTGAAAGAAATTGAATTTGCGATAGACTTATGTGAAATTTCAAAGACAAATCATTGACGGGCACAGTCTGAAAAAATTCTGCAAAGTGATGATTTAAAAAAGATACGCAGATCATCACTCAATCTGTGTGATCTCAACTGGGAACCTGAATTGCTGTTTCAACTGTGTTCATATTGAGGATCGCCCGTGACGTTTGCACTGATCCGTTGTCTTGTTTGAAGTATTTTTATACCGCCAATACTTCAATTTTTGGCGATTCACTCTCCGTTTACCGTTGGAAAACGGGAGGATACAGGCCGTACAACACGAAAAATCAAGTAAGGCCGATACGATTTCGAACTCGAATCTGATCGCAATGACGCGATTGGAAATACAGACTCGGTTCATTATCAAGGAAGGAGCAGTTCTCATGGCACACAAATACCAAATTAATCCTGTTTCCAACGCAACAGCGGAGCTCGAAGTTGAAGGTCTTTCGCCAGTCGTCATGATCGGCACGGAACAGATTCGCCAAACGTTCGACGATGAAACATTGCGACAGATTGTCAATGCGCGACGGTCGCCCGGGGTGACCGAAACCGTACTGACACCCGATGCCCATGTCGGCTATGGCGCGCCGATTGGTTGCGTTATGGTTTCGCCGGATCATGTCTATCCAGGCCCGGTTGGTGTGGATATAAAATGCTCCATGAGTCTGCTTCAGTTCGATCTGCCGGAAGAGCTTATTGTTGATAAGCCGGTACGACGGGCATTGATCAACGCGATATGCCAGCGAACGTCGACAGGGCCCGGTCGAGGACAGCGGAATGCGCCGAAATCGCGGCATTTCGACGACGAGACGATTGCGCAGGCAATCACAGAAGGCGCAAGTCAAAGAGTTTGTCAGAAGATGGGCATACCCTTTGAATGGGCCTGTCGCTGTGAAGACAGTGCACACCGTGGTCACGATAACACATTCGATTCTCTGTCTGTTCGGCTGGAGCGTATTCGTCGTGAACAGTACATGTCGAATTACAAAGAGAAAATGGAGCAGTTGGGTTCCTACGGCGGTGGAAATCATTTCGGCGAAGGTGAAATTGTTCGCGTTGCCGATTCGGATCATGCTCGAAAATCCGCAAAAGTGTTCGGCTTGCGGGATGGACACGTCGCCTTTCTTTCCCATTGTGGAAGTCGGGGGTTCGGTAATATTCTCGCAACGGAGCAATTCAAGACGATGCAAGCGCATTTTCGAAAAACAGGAACTCCCTTTCCGGGTGGCGATTCGCATTTGGTCTATGCTGAAATCGGTTCGCATCTGGCCGACGATTATCTGGACGACATGGCATTGGGCGCCAATTTCGCGACGGTCAATCACCTTGTGATCAACTCGCTTATTGTCGAAGCGTTTCAAGAAGTGTTCCCGGGCGTTAAGGCGGAATTTATATATTTAATCAGTCATAACATAGTCCGCCGCGAGACACTCGACGACCAGTCGGTACTCGTTCACCGCAAAGGAGCAACGCGAGCCTTTCCGGGAGGACATCCGGCCTTGGTTGGTACGCCGTTTGAGTCGACCGGACACCCGATTCTTCTGCCGGGCAATCCGGTCGGCGGCTCTGCTGTTATGGTCGCGTGTCCTGAAGCAAGGAAGAGTTGCTACAGCGTCAATCACGGAGCCGGACGCATGCTTGCCCGAGGGAAGGCGATTCGAACACTTGATCAGAAGCAAGTCAATGCGCAATTCGACGACGCGAATATTTTAACCAATACGCGCAATTATCCCAAGGACGAAGCACCGGCGGCATACAAAGATTTCGAAGAAGTACTGCGCAGCGTCACACTTGCCGGACTTGCTGAAACCGTAGCGCGATTGCATGCCCGATTTGTAATTAAAGACGGAGATAAAGCCGATGACTGATTTTATTGAAATTGACGGAAGTTTTGGCGAAGGCGGCGGACAGATTCTTCGTTCGTCGCTGTCGCTTTCGCTCGTCACGGGTCGGCCATTGCGAATCAACAACATTCGGGCCGGGCGCAAAAAACCGGGGCTCCTGCGTCAGCACCAGACGGCGGTCCATGCGGCGGCGAATATAAGCCGTGCCGAAGTTGTTGGTAATTCGCCCGGTTCCACGACGCTCGAATTTATTCCGCATACTGTTGTCCCTGGCCGATATGAATTTGAGATCGGCACAGCCGGAAGCACCATGCTCGTTTTGGAGACGATTCTTCCACCGCTTATGTTGGCGGACCAGCCGTCCGTAATTCGACTTCGCGGAGGAACACACAATCCGCAGGCTCCACCGTTTGAGTTCTTTGCCAATACCATGAGACCGCTTCTGACCCAAATGGGGCCGAATATCGACGCTCGTCTTGTTCGGCATGGATTCTATCCGGTCGGGGGAGGCGAGGTTCATATGACGATTACGCCTGTCTCGCGGCTGAAACCGCTGGTACTGTGCCAGCGTGGTCCGATACTCGACCGAAGGGCACAGGCCTGCGTTTCGAAACTGCCGGAATCAATTGCGAAACGGGAACTTGACACGATTGCGCGGGAAACTGGTTGGGCCTCATCCGGGTTGGAGTTGGTCACGATAACCGATTCGCCGGGGCCGGGCAACGTCGTCTTTTTGTTTTTGAAGTACGAAAACATGACGGAAGTATTCACCGGCTTTGGTCAGCGGGGAGTCCGTGCCGAAGCGGTCGCGAAAACAGCAACGGACGAATTGACCCAATATTTGGAGTATGACGTTCCGGTCGGGTCCTTTTCCGCCGATCAGCTTTTGCTTCCTTGTGGAATCGCCGCGTGGCAAGGAAATCGCGGGAGTACTTTTCGTACGCTTCCTTTGTCGGGTCACAGCCAGACCCATGTGGAGCTGCTGCGAAAAATACTCGGCGTTGAAATAGAAGTCGTCAAGGAAGACAGCGGGGCGGTTTGCGTCCGCTTTTGATTACGTTTCCGGTATGATAAACAAGTCATGTCATGTTCAAAATTTCTTACGGCAATACGACGCATACCGGTTTTACCTGATTTTTGGCGTGGTACGGCCTGAAATTCCCCGTTTTCCGAAGTTTTTTCGAAGATAAGCGGGGAACCAATCACCGAAACTTGGAGAATCGGTAATGTATAAAGACTGAAAACGCAAGATTTTTCCTGCTCCACACGGTTTTAATACATATCTTTCGTAAAAACGTATCTGTTTTGCGGAAAAATGTATTGACGCCGTTTCCTGTGATGACATATAATTGGGGTACGAACGATATCTGACCATTTCAACCGTTTTAACAGGAAAAAGAGATGAAACGAATTGTGTTATTTCTGTTTGCATTATGTTTTCTGACGCAAGCGGCCTCCAGCGCCGAATGTCCCATTTTCCCGATTCCCAAGGAATACAAACCGACCGGCCAGCAGTGGATCATTCCCCCCGAAACTGTGATTGTGTGCGACGGCTCGACCCAACAGGAACGTTATGCGGCCGGACGATTGCAAAGTCAAATCAAGCTCCGATTCGGTACAATGTTTCCGATTGTTTCGAGCAAGCAAGCTCAAGGCAAGCCGGTTCAAATTGTTTTGGGCCTGCCCGGTCAAAATACCAAACTCGACTCTTTGCTGAAAGCTTCAAAACTGACGGTTAGCGCGACGGTGCCCGGCTTCAACGGTTATGTGATTGCCTTTGTCGGGCAAGAAAAAGAACGATGTATTGTTCTGGCCGGGAGTGATGTCAATGGTGTCATATTTGGTCAGGAATCGCTTTTCGACATGCTCAAACGCGATAAGAATAACAATCGTGATATTGTCGTCGATACGGCAACGATTCGCGATTGGCCAAGTATTCCCTGGCGGGGCCGACCTCACTCCGTGCTGGCACATCATCTGCGAAACGGTGAACTGGACGGCTATATTCGTGCCCGGCTCAATTATTCCGATGTCCGCGATAATCCCAAAACACCGGCCTCGCTTGCGTTCGATGCCCGCAAAGCATCCATGGGCATTCAACCGGGCGAGCCAATGGATACAAAGCTTCTTTCCAAAATGATTCAGGAATCACACCGTCGCGGCATATTCGTCTACGGAACGGTCTCGTGCAGTATTACGATGGACCGCTTCGATGTACTGACCAAAACATACGATGATCTGCTCAAATTGGGTGTCGATGGACTTTGGATTTCCATGGATGACACGGGCGGCGGCGATAACCCCGTCGAACTTATTCGCAAAATCGTCGCCTATGGTAAATCGCACGGCATCACAGGGAGAAAGCTTGCGTTCACCCCTCCCCCGGCCGAATATCAGAATATCGATAAACCGCTCAATCGCGACATGGCGAAAGTTCAAGGCTTTGACGACGCGACATGGTTCTTTACCCGGGTACCGTGCAAGGGCGATCTTGCCAAGGCTCGGGAAATTGGAATCAAAAGCAAACCGGCATGGTGGTACAACTATGTCGAAACCGGCAAATACGACGGCAAGTGCGGCTTTTTGCATTCATCGTATTTAATAACGACGCTTCGCAAAGATGGTCGCCCTGGTTATATGGATTTGCAGCCGCTTCGCTGGGGTTGGGGGTTTCCGGAGTACGACAAGATTCGAGACGCCGCCGATAATAC
>JAQVID010000357.1 GCA_028695865.1 Thermoguttaceae bacterium
TGTACGATAATTGAATACCTAATAAACAGTAATGTTAATTATTTGCCGATACATACAGAGAATATTTAATAGCAGAATCAACTGCGTTGCGCATCATGGAGCAACGTTTGGACGATAATGGGGCGAATTTTGGCTTGTGAGGAAACCCGTGTTTGACATTTCACCTCTCCTTTCGAGAAAATATTTATTTTGTGTTTTCTGCATAAATTACCCAAATGGTTTTAAGAGAAAATTTTCCATGACCGATATTGGATACAGTGCGGACGAATCCCGCGGCGATGTTTTCACTGTCGGCGATACCCGGTATTATTCGCAGTGAACCGCGACATGTTTTTGTTTGGATAAGGTTATATTGCCGATACTTCAGCTTTCGGCAGTTTACTTCTGCTTGCTTTGGGAAAGCGGGAGGATTCAGACCGCACAACACAAAATCAAGTAAAACCGGTCTGCGGTCGCGATGCGAATCGACGCGTTGCGATATTATTCCGGAACAAGAATAGAGAATGTTGATCAAATCGTCATGGAAGAAATAAGAAACACCGTTGCGACTCTTGAGAAAAAAGTTCTTGATGGAATGCCCCTTAATGCTTCCGAAGCGATGGAACTGACAAGTCTTGAACTGGAATGCGTATGTGAGGCGGCTAATCGGATTCGGGAAACCTGTCGCGGCAACGGGGTCGATTTGTGTTGCATTATGAACGCGAAGAGTGGCCGATGTTCTGAAGATTGCCGCTATTGTGCTCAATCGGCAGCGTACCGAACAACAATCGACGTCTATCCACTCAAAAGCGTCGAGAGTATCGTTCAAGCAGGACGCCGGGCAGCGCAAGACGGAATCGGCCGTTTCTCGGTCGTAACGTCTGGACGAAAGTTGTCCCAAACGGAAATTGACTTACTTGCCCGGGCGTTTGAAATACTGGCCGCCGATGGAAATATCTCGCTGTGCGCTTCCCTTGGCTTACAGACGACGGACGAATTGAAAACGCTCAAAAACGCGGGGTTGGCTCGCTTCCATCACAATCTTGAAACATCGCGGCGGTTCTTTACGTCTATCTGCACAACGCATACCTATGACGACAAAATCGCAACGATTCTTCGTGCCCGCGCAGCCGGACTGACGATCTGTTCCGGCGGTATTATGGGCATGGGCGAAACATGGAGTGACCGAATTGCCATGGCGATTGAATTGCGAGAATTGGACGTCCGTTCGATTCCGATCAATATATTAACACCGATTTCGGGCACGCGCATGGCGGACCGGTCGATTCTCACAATCGACGAAGTGCGTCGCATTATCGCGGTGTGGCGGTTTCTTTTACCGAACGCGGCGATTCGCCTGGCGGGTGGACGCAAGCAGTATCCCGATCAGGGGGCTTTATTCTTTGCGTCGGGAGCCGACGCGGCGATCACGGGCGATATGCTCACGACGTCCGGCGTTACGGTGAACGAAGACAGGATTCTGCTGGAACAATTGGGACGCTATGTCGCGTCGGTGCCGAAATCAGGGAATAAGTCATCATGAACAACGGAATTTTTATCGTTGGTACAGGAACGGATGTTGGTAAAACATATATCGCCGGACTCCTGACGCGATTTTTGCGGCAAAAGGGAATCAATGCCGGTTATTACAAAGCGGCGCTCTCCGGGGCAATAAAAGAGAATGGGCGACTGATTCCGGGAGACGCGGCGTTTGTCTGCAACATGGCACAGCTCGATCTTGATCCGCAGCGTCTTGTCTCTTACGTTTACGAAACAGCGGTTTCGCCCGCTTTTGCCGCCGAATTGGAAGGAAATCCGCCCGACCTGGAAAAAATTGTTCTCGACTGTACTCAAGTCGGCCGACATTACGACTTTCTTGTCGTCGAAGGGAGCGGTGGTATTTATTGTCCTGTTCGTCGCGGTGAAGTAAATATTGAGCTGACCGATATTATTCACCGGCTTGGCTTCGATACGATTCTTGTTGCCGACGCGGGACTGGGAACACTCAATAATATTGTTCTGACGCTCGAATACGCAAAAAATCGAAACATTGCCGTTCGTGGTATTATTTTGAATCGTTACGACGGCGACAATTTTCTCCATCGTGACAACAAACAAACGCTTGAACAAGATGATTTTCCGCCTGTTCTTGCCCTTGTGTCCCAGGGCGGCGATTTGGAAAATATCTGTCTTGCTCTTGTTTTAACGAACTAAAACATCTTCATCCAAGGAAAACAAATGAATCTTGCTGCTCGCGATTTGAAATATATCTGGCATCCCTGTTCGCAAATGAAAGATTACGAAGAACTCCCGCCCATGGTCATTGATCACGCCAAAGGAATTTGGCTTTACGGCGTCAATGGGGAGCGTTACGCCGACGTGATCAGTTCATGGTGGTGCAATTTGCTCGGACATTGCAATGCCCGAATTTCCAATGCGGTCAAGGATCAGCTTGATCGAATGGAGCATGTGATTTTTGCCAATTTCACCCATGAGCCGGCCATCGAATTGTGTGAAAAACTCGTATCGGTCCTTCCAAAGGGTCTCACAAAATTTTTCTTTACGGACAACGGTTCCTCCGCGGTGGAAGTTGCGATGAAGATGAGCTTTCAGTATCACCTTCAGACAGGTCGTTCGAAAAAGGTCCGGTTTATGGCGCTTTCAGACGCCTATCACGGCGAAACACTCGGCGCGCTTTCGGTCGGTGATCTTGACCTTTATTCCAAAATGTACAAGCCGCTCATGCTTGATGTTATCCGAATTGCGGGACCGGATTGCTACCGCTGTCCATACGGAAAAACACGAGAAACCTGTTCCTCCCCGTGCATTGAAAACGCGGCGCAAACGTTCCAGCAGCATGCGGACGAGTGCACCGCGATTCTTGTCGAGCCGCTGGTTCAGGGATCGGCGGGAATGAAAATTTATCCGCCCGCGTATTTGACAAAACTTCGCGAGCTTTGCGACCGGTTTGATGTTCATTTGATCGCCGATGAAATCGCCGTGGGATTCGGTCGAACCGGGACCATGTTTGCCTGTCAGCAGGCAGGTATTTCGCCTGACCTGATTTGTCTTTCCAAGGGACTGACCGGCGGCTATATGCCGATGGCGCTTGTTGTGACCACGCAAAAAATATTCGGCGCGTTTTACGATGATTATGCGACGCACCGGGCATTTCTGCATAGTCATACCTATTCGGGCAATCCGCTCGGGTGTCGCGCCGCGTTGGAAGTCTTGCGAATTTTCGAAGACGAACCTGTTTTGGAAAACGCCGTCCACAACGCTCCGTATCTGAACCAAAAACTCCGTGAAGCGTTCGACCGGTTCGACTGCGTGGGTGAAATTCGTCAGATCGGACTAATCAACGCCATCGAACTCGTCGCGGATCGCCAGACCAAAAAGCCCTTCGATTCACGTTTGCGGCTGGGATATCAGGTCTATCAGGAAGCCCTCAAAGCAGGTGTTTTACTCCGTCCATTGGGAGATGTTCTCTACTTCAATCCGCCAATCGTCATAACGCGTGACGAGATCGACTGGACGGTCGAACGAGCGGCCAAGTCGTTGGAAAATACTCTCACTCGAAATAATTACAAAAAATAAAGAAGGACACTTCCAGACGATTCAATCCCGATAATGCGTATTCAGCAACGAATCACAAGATACTTGGGTTGTTGAAGACGTTGATTTCATGGAGGGAGGACGCCGCCTCTTGCTATCGATATTCCACAAAGCCAACGACTATCTGGTTTGAACAAAAAAAACGTGTCTGTTTGAATGATATCGGTTTCACTTGATTTTTCACGCTTTGCGGCCTGAGCACTTCGTTTTCCAATGGCAATTGGGAAGCCAACGACCGAAAATTGAAGTGTCGGCAGTATAATACCATGTGATACCCTCAAAATGCCGCATGATCCGAATTTTAGAAAAATCACGGAACTTACAGCCTTTCATGGTGTTCAAAAATTCCGGAAAGGAAAAATGATGAAATACAGACATGAGTACAAATATCGAATCAATATCGCGGAATATTTCGAAATCCGTGCGCGTTTGAAGGTTCTTTGCCGATCAGACGAGCATTCGGGCCACGATGGACGATATCGGGTGCGGAGTCTTTATTTCGATAACGCGGACGATCTTGTCCTTCGCGAGAAAATCGACGGTGTGCGTAACCGCGAAAAATTTCGTATCCGTTATTATAACGATGATATATCCTTTCTCCGCTTGGAGAAAAAATCAAAGCGGAACGATTTATGCGTCAAGCAGAGTGCCGTTCTTACGGTGAAACAGGTGGAACATCTTTTGCAAAGGGAAAACTGTATCAGTGCGGTCGGAGACATTCCGATTCTGTCGGAACTGGCAGTGAAAATGAAGATTCGTGGATTGCGTCCCAAAACCATTGTCGATTACGAACGGGAAGCGTACATTTGCCCCATGGGCAATGTTCGTTTAAATTTTGACACCAATATTCGGACAGGGATGTATTCTCTGGACTTTTTGAATCCGCGTTCGCAAACAATCCTGACGGAGGATCAAATCATTTTTGAGGTGAAATACGACAGTTTCTTTCCGGAGTATATTTACGACGCCATTCAAACGGGAACACAAACACGTTGCGCGTTTTCCAAGTACGCCGTTGCAAGAATGTATGGGTAACAACAAAGGTGAAACCGTCTGTCGTTTATGTGGAACATCAGGTAATTGTATTGGAATCAGGGAGTAGATCATGA
>JAQVID010000358.1 GCA_028695865.1 Thermoguttaceae bacterium
CCAAACAGGGAATTCAACCTGCCGTCCCGCGGAATCGGTCATGGCAGGCGTTTTCTTGGTCAAACGAAGTTGCCAGGACCACGCGGCGTTGCCCGCGGCGCTTACCACATTGCCACTCCAATCCACAAACTGATTATTACTGTTTTTAAGCGGCTCATAAACATAGAGCTCGGATGTTTGCGGTATATTCGGATTGGCCGTACAAACCAGTTCCAGATACGAAGAACCTTTCGGTCGGGAAACCTGATCAAAATGCTTGTCGTTCGTATTGCTTCCACCGGAACCGGTATCAACTTTATCGCCTCCGGAATCTGAAGAATTGGCAAGACTGCCATCAGGGATTTTCGTATTGGCGATACCCAGATCATGAAAGTTGAGGGTTTCGGTCAAGACCAGGTCGGGACGTTCCATTCCCCAGACGAGTCGGAACTGGCTGTCTTGCGTCACCGTTTTGGACGTGTCGGACGGGTCTACGGTTTTGGCCGTTAAGAGGAAACGAATCTTATTGGCGTAAGAAAGCGTTTCACCGGTCGGGAACGGATCGACACTCACGACTTGGGCAAACGAAGTCCCGGTCGTGGTTGCATCAGGCGTATTATAATAATCCAGGAAGAAGCGATTCATCGCCTCATTGGGACTTAACGTATAAACATCGGTACCGAACGTATCGTCGTAACTTGCAAACAAAGGGATATAAGTCTTGGTCAAACGGTCGGCACTGGCGCAGTTACGCACATCATCATATGCCGTTTTGGAAGTCCACCACCCGTCAAACGGATTGGAATCGTAATAAAACGGAGTCATGGTCGAATCGGGATCGGAAAAATCGACCAGATTCATGCACCATTGTGCGATTCGGTTGGCGATCAATTCGCGACCCAACTCGTCTTTGTCGGTCTGATTGGTCAACTTGTCGATATCAAGATTGAAGGCGCCTTCGAAATAATTCGAGAGGTTTTTGGCCGTTGTACCATCGGGATACACCGCGTTTGGGTAAATGGTACCCGCGTGACGATCTTCATACGTAAGAGCCATGAGGAGCAAATAAACGCCCCGGGCATACTCCATACGCTTGACCAGACCGTAATTGTGTATTTCCCGTTTGGCGACATCGCCATTGGCGATACTTGCGAAATCGACGTACATCGGCCAGCCCCCGTTGACACCGCCGGCCTGCTCGAACAGATCGTTCTTGAACTTGACATCGAGCCAATAGCTTTTTTGGCTAAGTTTGTTCAAATCAATTTTCTGGCCCATAAGTGTTTCCGGCGGAAGCAGAGTGACCAGATACGTCGTCACTTTCTGAATGAGGAGGTCCAAATCTTGTCGCAGCGTTTGCTCATCAGCGGCATTGAGCGTTCCGGCCGTTACTTCATCTTTGATCTTTTGTTCAAAAGTCGCGTGGAATTCGGCAAGTACACATTTTTGGATGATCGGAATAATACCATAAGCGCCACCGCCTTCAAAACCGCTGCCCGCGTCGCCTGTTTCTTTATCGACAAAGGTCATGGTCGCCGCGGGAATATCACTACTGACCGTGGTGATCGCGCTCTTGGCCGCCAGGAATAAATCCCGGTAGTTGGAATTCGAAAGCAACTGACCCGAATAATTATTGACCAGATCGTTCACGAGCGTATTGGACAACTTCTGCGAATCGGAATCGCCGTAGCGCAGGAGGCCCTCAAGCATACCCCAGGAATAAGGCGAATCGGTACTCGTTTGGTACTGGGCGGTAAAGCGATAAGGATTTTCACCGAACTTCGGCGGATAGGTATATATCTGCTGACCATTCGGATCATAAGAGCGCAGGGCCGTATCGGCAAAGTTGAACAAGGGGTAAAGCGAAGGCGAAGGCGTGTACGATGTTATTCGTGTCTTGCCCCGGTATGGGAAAATGAACTTGCTGACATCCGGATCGGCGGCGCCATATTGATTGAGCATCGTCTGAATGTTCGCGTTGTCTGTAAGTTGGAAAATCGGATGGGTCATTCCGTTCGTCCAACGTTCATAAGCACTGGCGGCTTGCGTACCTGTGGTGGAATAGAGCGAGCCTGGCTGCTCATAATTGCTCCGCAGAATTGTATTGGCGACAATACCCGAAGACGACACACTGTTAACCGGCAGATAATGCACCTGATTCGACCGGTCCGAATAGCGGCGCCACAGGAGATTGAACGCGGAAACGCCTGTTCGCCCGGAGAGGGAATTGGCCGAATCAATCTGGTCGAAACCAAGATATTTTAACGTGTGATAAAGCGAAACACTTGCCGGCCCGGTCCCGTTTCCCCGCATGGCCAGTAAATTCCCGCTGTTGCCCAGCGAGGTATTTCCCACGTCGTCCACCCAGTCGAAAAGAGCACCTGTGGCAAGTTTGTTGGTATTGCTTTTGAACGTGGTAAACGCTTCGACATCGAAGAACGGATTGCCCGCGACAACAGACGTTGTAAGACAATCGCTTGCCTTGGCCACGTCCATGACGGCATCATAAGCGCAGAGGGCGCCGGCCCCGTTAAAGAATTGAGGAAGCTGATCCCAACTGCCGGCATAATTGACATTGACGCGTCCGTCCATATCGAGCACGGTATAAGAAAACATGGTCGCGTAAGGCGTACCGTCTTCTGAAATACGAATCGGCAAACCGGACGGAATCCACACTCCATCCTTCACGCCATCGTTATCATTATCGACGTCATAAGGAACGAAAGAATAAGTCTGACCGGCCCCTTTCCAGGCTTGAGCAAATTCGTTTGGACCAATCAAATCGGCAAAAATTCGGGCATACATATTGGTGTACTGCCGAACATTACCTGCCTGCGTCAGTTGGTTGGACCAATTGATTTCATTCGAGCTTAAACCAAGCGAGTTTCCGTAATTCGTCAGGAACAAATTCAAATCCAGACCGGTATTGCTCCCGGTGAATCGCCAGTGGTCAAGCTGAAGCGGGCGGGGCGTCATTTTTCGAAGGACGCCAAGCGCGTCGATTCCCGACCAGGTCGATGTGTTGATCGTATCTCCTGTAAGTGTTTTGCCGCACCCAAAGATACTCGTTGTTACCGCAGTAGGACCACTGCCGGAAGTTGCAGTCTGATTGAGTGCCCATTTGATCAAATCGGGACGATGAAACGACGGAATAACGCTGAACCGTTCACTATTATCCAGAGCGGTACTTGCTTGCGGCGTACCATTGTACCAGGCCAGAAACAGGTTTCGCTGGTCCGGCGCGGTATAAGACGGGTGCATTTTCACCGGCTGCACGGATTCTGAACCGTTTCGTCCCAGAACGATTGGATTCAGGGCAAGCCAGCCATTTGTGTTATAGGTTACATATTGCGAGGCGGTGGCGGAGGCGTTGGCCTGATACGGATTGTACAAACCATTGATCAAGTGAGCCCAATAAGATTGCGCACTCAACAAGGACGAACCGGTTTCGCAATAGGGAATCGTATCAGGAGCCGAAGCGTTTGCCCACTTCATGTAAGGAATGCGGAAATCGTCCGCGTGAGTGAAGAAATTGACTCCGTCCCGAAACGAAGTACCATCCAGATTGTTCATGGGATCGAAATGTCCAGCCCCGGTCCCGGAATATGCCGGCTGATTCAAACGAACCATAACACTGTCAATGGCACTCAAATTCGCGTCGACAAAAAATCGTCGTACCGAATCGGTCAACGGCACTTCGATATACCAGGTATTGAGCGTCCCCCCTGGAGGATTATTGACATTATCGCTGTAAACATCCGGATTGAGAATGACTTTGCGTGAAACAATCGTTGAAGTCGAGGCGGCACTTGATCGCCATAAATTAACATACGTCGAATTGGAATTGAGGCAGTCGCCAAACGTCAAGACGGAGCCGGTCTCAATAAAGAGCATGTCAAGCGAATAACTCTTCCACACATCGCTCTTGTTGGCCGCCACCCCATAAAGATTGTCGGTATCTTGAATCATGCGATAGATACGAACATATTGACTTTGACTTGCCGTGTCCGTAACCAACACAACCCGGGCAACAAATGAATTGTCGTACCACGACCCGTTACCCGTTGTATTGCCGACCCAGCGACTGTAGTCGCCGTAAAGATTTTCAAGGATACTGAAAGGAGCAATGGGGGAAAGCCGGTTGTTTGTTCCGGTCATGAGCGTACGAAGCGCCTGATAACTTTCGTTCTGCGGCTCTTCGATGGAGTTCTGAACGGAATCCGATTTGGCAATATTGACCGACGTCTGCGCCATATTGCTCGTAGCGACCATAAAGGCCAGCACCAACATGGCGAACATGGTCATAAGGCCCAGAACAAGCAAAAGGACGACGCCTCGTTTCTTCACGGACTGCATGGTCTTTTTCATTTTGATTCTCCTCATATGTCAACAGGCTTTTTTCCCAAGTCGGCCGCAGGGAACAAAAAAGAAAAGCCCCTGCGACTCAAAACCACCATTTCCACACGTTCAATCTAATTCGAAACCGTAAAGGTTCGCGAATAAACATCAACGACGTGCGGGAAAATAACCGCTTTAACAGTTGTTCGCTGAATACGATAGTGTGCTTCATTGAGCACATTATCACTTTCGCTTAATTTTCCCATCCAGTAATCGGGGACGTTGTCATAGTTATACAACATGGACCATTTTTCCGGACAGCTCGGCCCGGAAAGATTGGCGACAATCCAGGTATTACCATCACTATCTTTATCTGACTTGAA
>JAQVID010000359.1 GCA_028695865.1 Thermoguttaceae bacterium
ATCTGGAGAAGCAGATTAGACAGCTTCCGTTTCGGAACTGCATTTGGACGTGCCGGTTTCGGGAGGTTTGGGATCGGGTCAAAATTTATGAATGGATGCTCAATAAGTTCGGGCGGAAGACGCATTGGATCGGGTTTCTGGAGGCCAGCGAGTTTCTCTTCGGGACCGTTGAAGATGATGTTCGAAATATCCTTTGCCGGTACGAAAGGTTCGGCGCTTTGATGGCTCACTGGCTGAACTTCGGGGCCAACGGGCACTTCTTCCGACCGGACGGGCTTTCTATTGAAGCGTTTTCCAAACGGGCGATTGACGATTTTCGCATTCATCATGGGCTCAAAACAGTATTTCAACCGGCGAAGTTTCGACGCTTTCTTTCGGCGAATCTCGTTGAAGCCGATTGCGATTCCGTTCGGGAAGATAGACTTCCCATCGAAAACGGCACCACCTGGGGAACGGCGAAAGAACCGATCTGGAATGAAATTCGGATCAATCGATATCCGATCCGGTCCCGACAGGATTGGATCGCCAGCTGTACTCCTCGCAATACTTTTGAGAAAAAAGAATTGACCGACCTTTTCTATCGACTGGATCGGAATGAAGTTTTCGATCCGCTCATTCTCCGCTATGCGGCTCGTGTTCGAAGTGTTCTTCGCTGACGAATGATTTCCCACTTAACCCTTTTGTCCGGTTTCAGTGTCGGACAGAGTACATAAATATATTAAAGTTTCGTTTACATATTTACATTTGAATGAATTGGAGATTTTACAATGCAAAAAACTGAAATGACACGTGAAAATTTGATTGCTTTCGCCATGAAGCGGATCGATGCCAAGGTTCGGCATTATGTTCGGGAAGGCCGAATTCGGGAATGCGACGCGGAAGACGTTGGGCAGGAGGTGATCGTGACCGTTCTCGAAAAGCTCAATGAGTACAACGAGAAGCATGATGCCTGTGAAAAAACGTTTATCAACTCCGTCGTTAAAAATGCGTTTCGGTTCTATTTTTCTAACCGTCGGTTGCTGAAGAATCAGACCTGTTCGGACATCGACGCTTTGTCGGAAGAAGAGGAACCGAAGACGAACGACGTTTCGGGCGGCGAGTTGAGTGAACTCGACCGCATTTACTTGAAGCTCGACTTGGCGGCGGTTCGCGAACAGCTTTCCGAAAATCAGCAGGAGGTTTTTGATTTGATGGGTTCCCATTCGATCACCGACATGGCAAAGGTTTTGGAGGTGTCGGTCGGAACAATCTTCAATCGCATTGAAGAAATCCGCCTGATTGCCCAGCCACTTTTGGAACCGTAAAAAACTTTTTTGAGAAAATTTTGAAAACATTTAGGTCACGTCCTAATAAGGTCTTTGGAGGGGCAAATGATTTCTCCATTGACCAACCAGCAAAGAGAGGATTTATAACTAATGGACGCAAACATTTTTATCGAGGAACCGGCGGACGTTTATCACGGCAAGGCGAAGGATTTCCTTTCGAGTCATCAACTCATGGATTTCATTCGCTGTCCCTGGGCGTATCACAAAAAGCAAATGTTGCCCAATTGCGAGTCGGAAGACATGGCATTTTTGATCGGTCGGGCGGCGCACGCATTGATCCTCGAAGGACGCGAAGTATATGAGGCGGAGTTCGCCGTTGGCGGGCCCATCAATCCGAGTACTGGAAAACCGTTCGGGCCAACTTCCAAGAAATTCATCGAGTGGGCAGCTACTCAGGAGAAAATGATTCTTCCGGACGACAAAGCAACATTGATCGAACAAATGTTTCAGGCGGTTCAGCGAAACGCTCTTGCATTGGACCTCCTGAACGAAGGATCGCCGGAAGGCGTTATTCGAACGAATTACTGCTCGACTCCCTGTCAAGTCAGAGTGGACTGGTTCAATCCGTCCTACGGGATTGTTGACCTTAAAACTTGCGACGATTTGGACTTTTTCCCTTATGATGCCAAGAAGTATAAGTATCACAATCAGATGGCGTTTTACCAGGCGGTTTTGAAAGAGGTCTGTGGCGAATATATGCCAGTCTATTTGATCGCTGTCGAGAAAAAAGAACCGTTCCGCTGTGGTGTCTGGCAGATATTGCAGGAGACGCTTGATAATGCCCGTGGTGAAAATCGGGCCGCGATTGATCGATTGAAACTGGCTCGCGAGACGGATCAATGGCCGACGGGATATGAAGAACTGCGTTATCTTTCGATTAACTAAACAATACATTTTGAAAGGATTGAAAACATGCTGGAAAACATCCGAAAAGGTAAAACCAAACAACCGCCAAGGCTCTTAATTTACGGAAGCGAAGGCGTCGGAAAATCGTCGGTGGCCGCAAATGCGCAGTCTCCAATTTTTGTCCCGACCGAAGATGGGCTCGATCAGATCGACTGCGAGTCGTTCCCTCTGTCCAAGAGTTTTGAAGAGTTTATTTCTTATTTGACAGCGTTGGCAAATGAAGAACATAAGTATCGAACCGTTGTCGTGGATACCATCGATTGGCTGGAACGGCTTATTTGGGATCACTGCTGCCTGGCATATGGTGTAAGAAGCATCGAAAAAGTCGATGGAGGGTTTGGAAAAGGGTACATTATCGCCCTGACTTACTGGCGACAAGTGATCGATCTGCTTCGTATTCTTCGTGACCAAAAGGGCATGATCGTCGTTTTGTTAGCCCACGCCAAGGTCGAGAATTTTGCCGATCCGGAATCGTCCCCGGTGAGCAGATTTTCACCAAGAATTCATAAAGCGGCGGCATCGCTTGTCAGCGAATGGGTGGACGCTGTATTGTTGGCAACACGAGAGCTTGGTGCTTCTCGCGGAGTCAAAGGCGGAGATCGAATTTTCCGCACAATTGGTTCTCCCTCCTGTGTTGCCAAGAATCGTTACTCCTTGCCGGAAATCCTTCCGCTTGATTGGAATTCATTGATACAGGCAATGTCCGCTTCGCTAAAAAAGGAAAAATAAACACAAGGAACACAAACATGCAAGAACTGAAAATCAATCCGGAGTTTGCGAGTCTGCTCCCACCTTTGACCGACGAGGAATTCAGCGGTCTGGAAGCGGATATTATTGAAAACGGCTGTAGAGATGCGCTGGTCGTCAGCAATGGTTTTTTGATCGACGGACATAACCGCCTTATCATTTGCAAAAAACATCATATCAAGTTTTCTACCGTTGAGATGACCTTTGATTCCGACGATGATGCGAAGATCTGGATTTGGAAGAATCAAGGCAATCGCCGAAACCTAACTCCGCTCGCGAAAATCGAACTCGCGGCCAAGATGAAACCTGTGTTGGAAGCCAGAGCGAAAGCGAGGCAACTGGCCGTATTAAAACGAGGAAATAAAACTCCCGTTGTGGAAATATTACCACAACGGGAACATTCCAAAGTTCGCGATGAACTTGCCGAGCAGGCAGGCGTTTCTGGTCGAACCTTTGACAAAGGTGTTTACGTCTTGGAAAACGCGGATGAGGAAACAAAAGACCGGCTCCGGCGAGGTGAAAAAGGGCTTTCAATCAGCGGTGTTTATAAAGACCTGAAAGCGCAGGAAGCTCTGGAGAATCAGACGGATGAAGTTCCCGTTGCAAGTCCGGAGGAAATTGAAGTCCCCGAAACGGTTCCGGCGGAAACCACCGCCGAGCCGGAGAATCCTTATCGCGAGGAAATCAGTAAGATCGTTCACGAAAATGTGGACAAGTATCACTTTGATTGCGTGAATCTCATGCACATTCCGAAGTATCAGACGGTTCAGTTGCGCAATTGTCTGTTCAAACTTTTTACTTGTGAGTATCGCGTCAATCTGGTGGTCGAACTCATTGAGGAAATGGTTACGGAAGACGGAAAAGAGGTGGTGAGCGACCTCATGAAAACCCTTAAAAAGAAGTTCAAATAGTCTGTTTTATATTACATCAACGCACGAATCCATTTTATGGAAAAGGAAAGAAGAATGAAGAAGACAACGAATAATTATGGCGATCTTTTCGGCGGACGCAATCTCGGACAGGATCAGTTCAAAATGGAGATCACCCCTGAAAAAGCGGCGGAAATGCTTACGTGGAACAATCACAACCGCCCCCTTTATCCGGCAGCGTACACCAACTACGCACGGCAAATGACCGACGGTGTATGGCGGGAAACCGGTGTTCCGATTATCTTTGATCCGCGTGGACTTGCGGACGGTCAGCACCGGCTTCAGGCGGTTGTCCTCTCTGGTAAGACCTACACGTTTTCGGTCTTTATCTCACAGGACGAAGACATTCACATGTACCTTGATAACGGTCTGAAACGTTCGAATCTTGACTCGCTTCGTCAGTCGCTTCGCAATCAGACGATCAAGGGAAAACATCTCTCTGTTCTGAAAGCGACCTTCGCCGGACGCTTCTGCTTCAATCAGAATCATCTTACCGCAACGGAACTGAAAACGCTTTTCGAACAATACGGCGAGACGGTTATTTATGCGACCGATCTGCTGGGTAGCAGGACAGACACAACCGTTCTGGCAGTCTTTGCGCGAGCCTGTTGCAACCTGCCGGGCGAAACCGCACTTGCCTTTGCCGAAGCCTGGAAAAAAGGGGAATACGAACCGATTGCCAAGTTCCAGCATTTCATGTCGCAACTGTCCGACCGGAAAACGCCGACCAAACGTGAAATTTATAAACGTTGTTATCTCACGATTCAAGCGTTCG
>JAQVID010000360.1 GCA_028695865.1 Thermoguttaceae bacterium
ATCTCTTTACACGTTTCCTGAAGACGGACGATACACGGTTCGTATTCTTGACGTGTTATCCGGCTGCGGCCCGACCTGCGCATATCGCATGCGTTTGGCGAAGCCTCATGGAGATTTCGCCGTCTATGCCAGTCCTTCGTCTTTGACTGCCCGGGGGAATACCGTGAGATTGCAATTCACGGCCGTTCGAAAAGACGGCTTTAAGGGTGAGATTCAAATTGCGGGAGAAGAAGGTTCCCCGTTCCACATTCACGCCGGAATCATCCCGTCGGGACTGGACCACATTGATTGCACGGCGACAATCGATGGAACGATTCCTGATCCGCAAGCATTTTCGCTTTTGGCGACCGCGACAATTAACGGGAAGAAGATCACACGCCCGGTCATTGCCGCGGACGAAATGGAACAGGCGTTTATTTATCATCATTTGGTCGAGCGTCAGGCTCTGCGTTTGATTAAGCCGTTCAGAGGCGTCTATGTTTTCGAAGCCAAAAACGTCAAGCCGGTTACGCTGGAATATGGTAAAGAGATTACTCTCGAATGGATCGTTCTCAACGCGGCGCAAAGACAACGTCCGGACAAGTTGAAAAAAGTCAAATTCGAAGTGAGTGACCCGCGAAACATCGAAATCAAAAAATGGTCCTATGAAGGCGACGTCTTGAAGCTTGTGCTGCTCCCGGTTCGTTCAGACGATCCCGGACAGACAATTGACCCTCGTGGTAATATCGTCATTGACATGAGCTTTGGGATTCCTGATCGACAGAAGAAAGGAAAAGTGGTCCGTCAGACACGTGACCAACTCCCCGCGGTTCCCTTCCGAATGAAGAAAGAAACCAAACCGGCCAAACGTACCCGGGCAATTTTGAATGAAAGCGACAGTAAAGACAATTGATCAAAACGTATTCGGGAATCGCCTTTGCTCGTCGCGTGTGGACAACGCCGCGTTACAGAAAATTTCATGTGGAGCTGCGATAACAAGCATATCGCGAAAGGAGTATCATCTCTTGACGAATCGAATCAAATCGGTGTTTGTATTTGGTCTCATCATAAGTATTTGGGCGGGAAGTACTCTTTTTGCCCGGACCGCGCAAAATACGGCCGGCACGGCCGACGCGGACACTGCGACTGGTACGGCGGGTAAGCAAACGGTCGGCGCTACTCGTGCGACCAATATTCCTCAAGCTATTCCGCAAGCGGCGTCTCCGGCCATTCTTCCGCCATTCATGGCGCAAAGCATGATTTATGATCGGCCTGATATGATGATGCGATTGTGGTATTATTCGTGTATGGACGAAGCGAAACAGCGTTGGCTTGCCCGATTTGAGCAGCTTACCGATGTCGCTTCCGTGGAACGATATCAGAAGCGTCAGCGAGATTTTTTCCTGGCACGGCTTGACCTGCCGACAGAGCGCACACCGCTTAATCCGCAAATTACCGGTACGATAGACCGCAAAATATTTCGGGTCGAAAAGATCGTCTTCGAAAGTCAGCCGAACTTCCATGTTTCCGCCGCAATCTTCCTTCCTCCGAAAGACAAATTCACCCCCCCCTATCCGGCGGTCGTCGTTCCGTGCGGACACTCGGATAACGGCAAAGCGTCTGAAGCATATCAACGGGCATGTATGCTCGGTGCCATGAACGGACTTGCCATGCTGATCGTTGACCCCATTGACCAAGGCAACCGATTTCAGCATTTGGACGCAAACGGGCAGCCTTACGCGATTTCGGTAAAAGCACACAATCTTGTCGCGATTGGCGGTATTCCGCTCGGACGCAGTGCCGCGACCACGATGATTTGGGACCTTATGCGGGCAGTCGATTATTTGCAATGTCGCAATGATATTATCAAGGACCGAATTGGTGTGATGGGCAACAGTGGCGGCGGAACGCAATCGGCTTACCTCATGGCACTCGATGAGCGTATCGCGTGTGCTTCTCCGGCGTGTTATGTTTCCAGCGTTCTGGGCGACACGATCCGCTCGATTGGCCCGCCGGACGACGAGCAGTTGATTTTCGGCCAAGGTGATTTCGTACTGGAGCATGCCGATTACGGAATCATTCGCGCGCCGAAGCCCACCCTGTTGTGCTCAGCGACACGGGATTTCTTTCGTATCAATAATTCCTGGGAAACGTTTCGACAAATGAAACGTGTTTACGGTCTGTTCGGTTTGGGCGATCGTATGGAGCTTATCGAAACGGACAATCCACACGGCTATACCAGGCAGTTGCGTGAAGGAGCCGTTCGCTGGATGCTCCGCTGGCTTGCCAACAGAGACGAAGCGATTGTCGAAGACGAAACAATCAAAATCTTTACCGACGACGAACTCCGATGCGTTCCTGGCCCTGGCGTTCTTGCCCTCCCCGGTGCACGAACGGTGCACGATTTGAATCGTCAGCGCAATCAGCAATTCAAAGCCGTTCGCGACGAACGATGCAAGAATATGACGCCTCAAGCCGCAAGCGAAATGGTGCGACGCGTCGCACGATTCCGCTCGCTCGACGAATTGCCGCCTGCGATTATTCGACAGGAAAGCAAGTCGCGACATCGGGTGGCACTGGAACCACAGCCCGGAATTTTTCTTCCGATTAAAGCGCGCTGGCAAAAAACACCAAGCGATTCGATCACAATCGTTATTGACGATCAGGGCCGCAATTCCGACTTCGTTACACAAGTCTTTGCCAAGGAACGCGGTGATGTTCTTGCGGTCGATCTGCGCGGCTGGGGCGAAACCCAGGGAAGCGGCGGACGACATTCCAGTCCCGAATGGTTCGGCCCGGACCGCAACGAGTTTTATTTCGCCTTTCTGCTCGGTAAGACCTACGTCGGCATGCGTACAGAAGACCTCTATTCTGTGATTCAATATTGCCGTACCCACGGAAAGAGCAAGTTCAAAGTAATTGCCCGGGGCGGCGCGGCGACCATTGCGATTCACGCGGCGATCGGAGCGCCGGGCTCGATTCAATGTATCCAAGCGGTCGAGCCGCTGCCTGACTGGAATGATATCGTCGAACAATCGCCGTGCCCGGTTCAGCTTACCGATCTGGTTTACGGGGCTTTGAAAGAATACGATAAATCCAACTTGAGACGCTTGTGTGGAAAAATCTGTGAGACTCAAACGACCGCCGAAAACAAGAAATAACGAGAGCAAGAAATAACAAGGGAACAAAACGAATGAACATCATGAAAACGTCTTTCTTAAATCGCTTGACTCGATTGATTGCCAGTCTGTCGTTTTTGCTTTTGGCAACCTGGCTCACGGACCTGTGTCTGTCGGCCGAGAAAAGCGTTCCTGCGGAGGAATACTCTGCGCTTAAGCTGCGCGACATCGACTCCGATACCATCGGGCTTTATGAAGGTTCCACTCCGCTTTGGCATTACGTCTATCGCAAAAAAATTCATGCTCACGTTGCGGCTTCGGATTTGCGCGGAATCGCCGGGTGTTATTTTCATCCGCTGTACGGTTTTGACGGAAATGAACTGACGGTGAACGCGACGACTCACGACAACCATCAGCACCATCACGGTCTGTGGCCTTCCTTTATGACGATTATCGTCCACCGCCCGGACGGTTCGAACCCGCAATTCGATACCTGGACCGATAACGGGCCGCTCAAACGACAATTTATTGATTTCGCCGATACCATGAGCAGTCGCACAGGACTTTCCCTGCCTGGTCTTGACTTTCTGTCCAAAAAGGATTGCGCGGCGACGCTCACCATGTCCGTTCGCAACGGCTGGTTCCTCAATGAAAAAGAAAAAATCATGGACGAGCATATCTCCATGACGACTTCAACGACGTAGAATCTTGTCCGTTTTGGCCGGATCCGTATCATGGAATTGAAGTTGACGTTGCAGCCTGTGTCATGCCCGGTCACGCTTGCCGGTGATCGTAAGTTGCGCAAAAACTTTTCCTGTTTCGCCTGGCGATTTGTCAAGCCGATAAAAAAACCGTTCATTCAGTCGGCAAACGGCGAAATTAAAGACGACGCTCTTCAAATCGAACTGCCATGGATCGATTACTATTCTGACGACGCAAAGGGGCATAACTGGGGACTTGCCGTTTTTCCTGACTCGAACAATCCTCCTTTCGAAGGCGGTTGGGCCGTGCGTCACTACGGAATGATCGTTGCCGGCTGGCCCGGCTGCAAAGGAACGACGTTGCAACCGGGTAAACAGGTTACGCTTCGTTACGGAATGATTCTCCATGAAAAGTCGCTCACCGCCCCGGAATTGCTTGAACTGAAATCGTTTTTCCTGAAGGAAGCCAATCATTGAAGATAAACCGTAAATGTTCGTTCATGACGCTTTTCTCCGGACGGGAAAAATCGTTGTGAACATCCACCGCGCGAACATTTGCCCAACAAACTTAAGGAGTCGTGGAATGCCGAAAATTCGTATATCGCTTTTTGTTCTTTGTATGCTGATCTGTCTGGGACTTGGTTCGACCTCGCAAGGACAGCCGTTTCAGGTCAAGTCGGTTCCCGGCCTTGTTTATAAGACGGTGGGCACTACGCAACTGAAACTCAATCTTTTTCTGCCGGTCCGAGCGGACGGAACGATCGTAAAAGGAACCCCTTTGCTCACCAATATCGTCGGAGGATGTTTCTACAGCGGTCAACCGGGCAACGGCGGCTATTGGACCAAATGGAAAATGGTCGAAGCCGGATACGCC
>JAQVID010000361.1 GCA_028695865.1 Thermoguttaceae bacterium
CATGATGGTCGCATTTTTTGGCTTCCAACTGCGGAAGAATTTCACGAAGCTTGGTTTCCGGGTCCTCGATCAAAATGTTTTCGTCCCGGTGATTCAATTCCGCGGTCGGAAACACGACCGAAGTCACGCCAATACGCATTCCATCCCGCTCAAGTACCTTGAATGGAAGCGTATAAAGTTCATTGAAACTGTACAGTGCGACATTGGCCGAGACAAGTCGGCTTTGCTCACTCATGCTCGGCGGAGCCGTAAAAGTCAAAAGGAAATGAGCCGGAAAGCGCAGCTCACTCCGACCAATTCCTATGGCATTGCAGTCCATAAGACGCATGGCGTTCATCACCATGTCAAATTTGAGTTCTTCCTGAACCCCAAAACCGTTGGCTATTTGACCGGCGTCGACGACAAACAGATTCCAGCCTTGCTGACGAAGCGAGTTCACAAGCGAATGCCGGCGACTCAGCCCGCCTTTCATTCGTTCCATACCGGCACAACCGCAAGGCTCTATATATCCGTCCAAAAGACCCGTCAATAAGATCGCCGCCTTCGGCTTTTCCCACCCGACGAAATATTCGCCGTTTTCTTTGACAGGATCATATTTCGGCTCTTCTTTCGCCGGAGCGGAAGCAGCCGGATTGGGCAAAACACCGGGCGTTTTCGGGCTTTCAGGCTTGACGCTCTCGCTTTTTGTCGCTCCGGCTTTTGCCCCGGAGGCCGTATTGAGGCGGTCGAGCAGCGAACTCTTGCCCGTTGCGCCGGAACCTGGGGTCGCACTCGTTTCTTTCGCAGGACCCGCCTCTGAAACCGCGGGAGCGGGAGAAGCTTTGGCCGGTACGGCCCTGTCCGCGGGCTTAACGGCGGGAGTCGCGTCGGAAGCGGCCGCTTTCGGCGCAGACGTTTTATCACCTGCACTGGGCGAACCTGGAACAGACAACTTGACTTCCACTCCGGGACGCTCTTCTGCCGTAACGCGTGAATCGATTCCCGATTTGCCCGGGGTGACAAACTGCAATTTCGTTTGTGGTCCCGGGGTACTCCCCTCTTGTGCCCATACGGGCACGAACACAAAAAACAACAGGCTCCACACTACGACACCCAACACGGCCCGCGAAAAACAACTCACAACAAAGCAGATATCGCTTCGACAAGAGTTTGAGATTTCGTGCTCCGTGTACACAACTTCCTTTTCTTTATTCATATTGAATTTCCATTCATTCCTTGAACAAGCGTCCGTTTTCATCTCCCCTTGAGGAGAGTATCAAATCCGTTTGATTTATTCTTTCTATCGTCAATTCACATACCCTTTTCTCGTTGACATTCGAAAATAATTCGACATTGGCGGACCATTGGGGGGGTATGCGACGGTCAAAAACCGTTGCTCCGCGAGTCAGTGTTCCGGTGGTCTCTATTTCGACGGCGGCCAACCCCGCTTTGAAAAGACCGGGCCGAGTCAGTGCAAAGTAGGCCGCCGGGGCTTGCAAGTTCAATTGTTCCACTCCATAACGCTGGCGGTATATTCGGTATGCCGAACGAAGTGTCTTGTGCAAAAAATCGCCAAAGCGATGTTCTTTCGGCGGGATTTCTTGAAGTACTCCCAACGAAAAGCTTACTTTATTTGTCACATCAAGCGGAACGATCGCCTTGTGACACGGCGACTCAAATACAATCTGGGCCGAGACCGGATCACAATACATATTGAATTCGGACATCGGCAACACATTCCCGGGCACCAGGTAAGTTCCACCGGCAATAACGACCCGATCCACCAGGAGCGCAATCTCCGGATCGCGGCGAAAAGCCCTGGCCACATTCGTGAGCGGTCCACAGGTCAACAGAGTGACCTCGTGCGGATAACGGCGAACGGCGTCGCATATCACTTTTTCCGCCGATGCCGGATTGCATCGCGGCGCCACCGGCAACTCGAATCCCCCCAAAGCGTCCGGACCGAACAAGGGAGCATCTTCCAAAGGCATACTGCTGTCCGGTTCTTCGCCTTGTCCTATGCGTGGCAGCTTGGGAGGATCAAGAAACTCAACGATACCTCGCAGATTTCTCGCCGTGACCTGCGCCGAAGCGTTTCCCGCAACCGATGTCAACCCGATGATTTCCACCTCCGGGTCGAACATGGCAATACTCAAAGCAATCGCGTCGTCGATGCCTGGATCCGTATCGATTACTATTTTGCGTGCCATGGTCCCTCTCTTCCGAACACTAAATTTTCTCCGGCCAGCCCCTGCTTGCACGGCTGCGAATATCAAGCCCTAACTGTTATTTTACAAAAGTATGAGCGATTTTTCAAGAGCATTATTTATTATGAACATTTTATAAGAACATTTCGCGTATTTCCGATAAAATCTCAAAAAATTTTGATAAAATAGAGAGATTCTGCCGATTATAACAGTAAGTTTGGATACCACACACACCCGTACTCACCCTCCCCGAAAACGAAAAACAATGAAAAAAGCAACTATTCAAAAAAAACGCCTGCGATTTCGGTTTCTGACGCTCATGATCGGGCTGCTCGTGTGTACTAGCCTTGTTCTTGCAAGCTCGGGCTGCTCAACGTTCAAAGGCAAGAAAAAAGAAGTCGCGACCGAAAAGGAGAAAACCGCGTTCGACACGGCCCGCGAAGAACATGCCAATTTGGGGGAATACGTCGCGTCTGCCGGTCGTAAGGACCCCAAAGAGAAAAAAGAAGTCGATCCAGGCCAGACTTTTCTTTTAAGTGATAAAGCAAAAGAAATTTACAGAAATACAGAGCGATAATATATATACGCTCTGTATTTGAATAAAGCTTTATTATTCATACTGCGCACCTCATAGAGCCATGTCAAAAATTCTCCATGAGGTGATTCGAACGGACACGCCCGGGAGCACTTGCCCCCGGTGAAGATTCAAACTTTGACAAGTCGGTACTGCTTTTGCCCAAGACCAATTTGCGCTCCGTATTCTATCGCGACGTGCCAGTCGGTGGTTGGGTGAATGGTATGAAAATGGTCGCCGTTTCTTGGCGTTTTTTCCAACAAACTGCCCGGCGTTACGGGTTGCGCGTTGACCAGGTCCGCACACGCTAAATCGAGCGCAACCGGATCAAACGAAGCAAGCATGCCAATATCTGGAACAACAGGCATATCGTTTTCTGTATGGCAGTCGCAGAAGGGCGAAATATCGTTGGCAAAGGAAATGTGAAAAGACTCTTTATCCTTGACGACGGCACAAGCGTATTCGACGACCTTTTTGTTCAAAACATCGAACGCGACGTCGTACCGCGGTTCAATGGCGTCGACCGGACAACGACCTATACAACGACCGCAACCGACGCAACGGTCTGGATCGATAAGCGCTTTCTTTTTGACCTCACCAATGGCTCGGTGAGCACAGCCGCGGCGACACGCTCCGCAATTGACGCAAAGCGACGCGTTCACTTGAGGTTTGCCTGCCGAGTGCATTTCCATTTTGCCTGCCCGGGAGCCGCAGCCCATACCGAGGTTCTTAATTGCTCCGCCGATTCCGGCACACTCGTGCATTTTGAAATGATTGAGCGATATAATAATATCCGCATCGGCAATGGCGCGTCCTATCTTTGCTTCTTTCACATATTGACCGCCCTCTACTGGAACGGAAAGATCGTCGTTTCCTTTAAGACCATCGGCAATAATAACATGACATCCAACGGTATACGGATTGAATCCGTTCAAATAGGCTGTTTCGATATGCTCCAAGGCATGTTTGCGACTACCGACATAGAGCGTATTACAGTCGGTCAAAAACGGGCGACCACCACAAGCTCGAATCAGATCAACCAGAACGCGCACATATTGCGGACGCACGACCGCCAGATTCCCTTTTTCCCCGAAATGAATCTTAATCGCAACAAATTTGTTTTTGAAATCAATTTTTTCGATTCCAGCGCTTTTAATCAGCGTCTCAAATTTTTTGAGCAAACTGACATCCAATCGGGTGCGGAAATCGGTCATATAGACTTTGGACTCGGCCATAAAATTGTTCCTTATATATTGTGTTATGTCTGCTGTGTTATGCGGAATTGCTATGTGAAAAGTGTTACGCCGCGAAACAGGAATGACTAAAATCAGTTCTTGCCCTGTTTATTATTATACACCAGTGCTTCCGATCATCAATGACCTGTGTAAAATGGTACAGTCCTGAAATTGCGTATCGCACGCACAATCACTGACTTTTGGGAAGGTCAAAACACGGTTTATGTTCAAGCCCTATCTGAAAATATCACAAAATACCAATACAAGTACAAACGTTATAAAAGAAAGCGGACGCGTTGAACACGGTGTCAACGTACAAGAGAAACCACGGTTGGTTTGTCCTTGGGGATACCGGATAGCCCCTTGCTCTCCTAACATCTCTTTGTCTCACATGTCTCTTCGTCTCAAGGTCTTTTGCCTGAAGACAACTTGCAATCTCGTTTACCCTTTTTTTTAAGAAAGCGGACGCGTTGAACACGGTGTCAACGTACAAGAAAAACCACGGTCGGTTTGTCCTTGGGGATACCGGATAGCCCCTTGCTCTCCTAACATCTCTTTGTCTCACATGTCTTTTCGTCTCAAGGTCTTTTGCCTGAAGACAACTTGCAATCTCGTTTACCCTTTTTTTAAGAAAGCGGACGCGTTGAACACGGTGTCAACGTACAAG